>NZ_JAWHPJ010000053.1:0-40258 GCF_032587815.1 Pseudomonas syringae group sp. 26L6 | reverse complement strand
ATGGCGTAAATCCATGACGCAGAGCGTCAAGAAGGGCATTCCCACGCTGGAGCGTGAGGAACGATAGATGTACGGCAGAACACCAGCGTGCAGTAGCGTGAGGAACGACGCTCCGCAGAACACCATCGTGCCCATGCTCCGCGTGGGTATGCCGTTCCGGACGCTCTGCGTCCTCTCCTGAATAAACAGCGTGGCGTAAATCCATGACGCAGAGCGTCAAGAAGGGCATTCCCACGCTGGAGCGTGAGGAACGATAGTTGCCCGGGAGAACACTATCGTGCTCATGCCCACCACCGGATTTCACCAAACCTGCCGCTACAAGGCATACTTGCCGCCTTCTAATCCGCGAAACGTCAACGCCTCATGCGCATCCATGTCAGCTTCATCGACCGCGTCGGTATCACCCAGGAAGTGCTGGCGATCCTGGGTGGACGCAATCTGAATCTGGATGCCGTGGAGATGGTACCGCCCAATGTCTATATCGACGCGCCGACCCTCAGCCACCAGATGCTCGAAGAACTCAAGGACGCGCTGTTTCGGGTTCGTGGGGTAGAAGCAATCACTGTGGTCGACATCCTGCCGGGTCAGCGCCGCCATCTGCAACTGGACGCGCTGCTCGCCGCCATGACCGACCCGGTACTGGCACTGGACAGCGCCGGGCATGTGCTGCTGGCCAATCCCGCGTTGATCGCACTGATCGGCCGGGAACCTGCAGGCGAACCCATTGCTGAACTGTTCGCCGACCCCGGTTTGCAAGCAGCATTGCTGGAAAACAGCTTTCGACTGCCACTGCGCGAAATCACCCTCAACGGTGAAGCGCTGTTGCTGGATGCCACCCCAATCACCGAGGCGGGTGCGCTGATTACCCTTTACCTGCCCAGCCGTATCGGTGAGCGCCTGTCGGCGCTGCATCACGATCACGCCGAAGGTTTCGATGCGCTGCTCGGCGAGTCAGCCGCAATCCGCACCCTCAAGGCGCGCGCGCAACGTGTGGCGGCGCTGGATGCACCGTTGCTGATTCAAGGTGAGACCGGCACCGGTAAAGAACTGGTAGCGCGGGCTTGCCACGCCAGCAGCGCGCGTTACGGCGAGCCATTCCTGGCACTGAACTGCGCGGCGCTGCCAGAAAACCTGGCTGAAAGCGAACTGTTCGGTTATGCCCCGGGTGCCTTCACCGGCGCCCAGCGCGGTGGCAAGCCGGGGCTGATGGAACTGGCCAATCAGGGCACCGTGTTTCTTGATGAAATCGGCGAAATGTCGCCTTATCTGCAAGCCAAACTGCTGCGCTTTCTCAACGATGGCAGCTTCCGGCGTGTCGGTGGAGACCGGGAGGTCAGGGTCAATGTGCGTATCCTCAGCGCTACCCACCGCGATCTGGAAAAAATGGTCAGCGAAGGTACCTTTCGTGAAGACCTTTTCTACCGCCTCAACGTCCTCAATCTCGAGGTACCGCCGCTGCGCGAACGCGGGCAGGACATTCTGCTGCTGGCCCGCTACTTCATGGAACAGGCCTGCGCGCAGATTCAGCGTCCAGTGTGCAGGCTTGCGCACGGCACCTACCCTGCTCTGCTGGGCAATCGCTGGCCGGGCAATGTTCGTCAATTGCAGAACGTGATCTTCCGTGCTGCCGCCATCTGCGAACACACTCAAGTGGATATAGGCGATCTGGATATCGCAGGCACTGCAGTTGCGCATCCGCACGACAGCCCCGTGGACAGCCTCGAACATGCCGTCGAGGCATTTGAAAGAAATCTGCTGGAAAAACTCTACGCAGACTATCCATCTACCCGTCAGTTGGCCGCGCGTCTGCATACTTCGCACACCGCCATCGCTCATCGACTGCGAAAATATGGAATACCGGGCAAGCGCTAATCTATTGACGCCATTTATCGAAAATATATTCCGAAAAGATTCATTTAATAACTAATCTGCCGATACTGATCTGGTATGGTCCACAAACCTCTTATCATCCATTTGAGTGGATGTCCGTAAGTGTGATTACGGCCGTAATGGCAGAAAGGTCAGGTAGTACCGGGAAGTGATATGTCAACCCCGCCAGCAGACCGCCCGCTTGCCGATTCTCAGTCTCGTGCTGAAAAAATCGTCGAATCTCGCCGTCAGAAAATCCTGCTCAAAACCGGCGCGCTGCAGGACGCGATTTTCAACAGCGCCTACTTCTCCAGCATCGCGACCGACGAACACGGCGTCATCCAGATATTCAACGTGGGTGCCGAACGCATGCTTGGTTACCACTCTGAAGATGTGGTCGACAAAATCACGCCGGCAGATATCTCCGACCCCGCCGAGCTGATCATCCGCGCGGCAGCGCTCAGCCATGAACTGAACACGCCCATCACGCCGGGCTTTGAGGCACTGGTATTCAAGGCTTCGCGTGGCATCGAAGACATCTACGAATTGACCTACATCCGCAAGGACGGCAGCCGCCTGTCGGCCATGGTGTCGGTCACTTCACTGCGAGACAGCGCCGAAACCATCATTGGTTATCTGCTGATCGGCACCGACAACACCGCGCGCAAGCAGGAAGAGGAAGCCCAGGCTCTACTGGATCAGCGGTTGCGTGACCAGCAGTTCTACACCCGCTCGCTGATCGAATCGAACATCGACGCGCTGATGATGACCGACCCGCAAGGCATCATTTCCGACGTCAACAAGCAGATGATGGCGCTGACCGGGCGCACCCGTGATGAGTTGATCGGCGCGCCCTGCAAAAACTTCTTCACAGACCCGGCGAGTGCCGATGCCGCGATCAAACGCGTGCTCAGCGAACATAAGGTCAGCGACTACGAACTCACCGTGCGGGCCTACGACGGCACCGAAACCGTGGTGTCCTACAACGCTGCGACTTTTCATGACCGGGACCGCAAGCTCAAGGGTGTCTTCGCTGCCGCCCGAGACGTGACCGAGCGCAAGCGCTTCGAACGCACGCTGGAAGAAAAAAACGTCGAGCTGGAACACGCCAGCCATATGAAGTCCGAGTTCCTTGCCACCATGTCCCACGAGTTGCGCACACCGCTGAACGCCGTCATCGGTTTTTCCGAGGCGCTCAAGGACGGTATGGTCGGCGACATGACCGATGCCCAGCGACGGTACATCGGCGATATCTTCAACAGCGGCCAGCATCTGCTCTCGCTGATTAACGACATTCTCGACCTGTCCAAGGTCGAAGCCGGAATGATGACGCTGGAGCTTGAACCGGTCGATCTGGAAGAATTGCTGAGTAACAGCCTGCTGATCGTTCGCGAGCAAGCCGCCCTGCAACGCATCCAGTTGAAACTGGAAACCGAAGCCGACTTCGGTCTGCTTGAGCTGGATCGGCGCAAGACCAAGCAGATTGTCTACAATTTGCTGGCCAACGCAGTGAAATTCAGCGAACCCGGCGGCTGGGTGACCCTGGCGGTGCGCCAAGTGTCATTTGCCCAGGCAGGCGTCATTGAGGGTGACTGGCCAGCGCACACGTTTCCATTGCCCTCCAGTGAATACGAACAGTTTCTGGAACTGAGCGTCAGCGACACAGGAATCGGTATCGCCCAAAGCGATATGAACAAACTGTTCAAAGCCTTTAGTCAGATCGACAGTGGTCTGGCACGCAAATTCGAGGGCACCGGACTGGGCCTGGCGATGGTCAAGCAGCTGACCGAACTGCATGGCGGCTGCGTCGCGGTCGCAAGCGTCAAGGACCTCGGCGCACGCTTTGTGGTCTGGCTGCCCATCCGCCCGCCTGAATGCGAGGAGGCACGATGGCCCAGATCCTGATCATTGAAGACAATGCGGCGAATATGCGCCTGACGGAGCTGTTATTGACCAGCGCCGGTCACAGCGTACTGTCGGCAGTCGATGCTGAAACCGGCCTGAAACTGGCCCTTGAGCGTCAGCCCGACCTGATTCTGATGGATATTCACCTGCCGGAAATGGACGGCCTGATTGCCACCGCGCTGTTGAAGAAAGACGCCGGCACAGCCGCGATCCCGGTGGTCGCCTTGACCGCAATGGCCATGAAGGAAGACAAGGAAAAGATCCGTCTGGCGGGCTGCAACGCTTACATCATCAAACCATTGCGCTACAAGGAGCTGTACCGGGTTATCGACACCCTGCTGGAAAAAAAACTGCCTCAACAGCCAATTACCTGAGCATTCGATATGACCCAGAGCGCCGCAACCATCCTGATTATCGATGACGATGTCCATGTCCGGGACCTGCTGGAGGTTCTGCTGCAGAATCAGGGTTATCGGACGCTGACTGCGGAATCGGGCGAGCTGGGGCTGGCCATGGTCGAACTACAAGCGCCTGACCTGATCCTGCTGGACATCATGATGCCGGGCATGGACGGTTACGAAGTCGCCAGTCAGCTCAAGGCCAGCAAGAGCACCGCCAATATACCGATCATCATGCTCTCGGCACTTGACGAGCAAAGTGCACGTTTGTCAGGGCTGGAAGCCGGTGCCGAGGAATACCTCAACAAACCGGTGGACAGCGCCGAGCTATGGTTACGTGTGCGTAACCTGCTGCGCCTCAAGGCGTTTGGCGACTACCTGAAAAACCACAGCCTGATCCTCGAAGACCAATTGCAGCAGCGCACCATAGACCTTGAGCGTTTTCGTACGGTGATGGACGCTTCTGAAGATGCCATTTTCCTGATCAACCGCAACACCATGAGCCTGATCGAATTCAACCGCAGGGCATGTCAGCTGCTGGGCTACACCGCTGAAGAACTGGCGCACAAGACCCCGGCCGAGCTGGGCGAGACGTCAATGGAAAATCTGGAAGTCGTGTATGACCAGATCATCGCCGGCAAAGGCCCCAGCGAACCACTGGAAACCCAGATTCGCGACAAGAGCGGACGCGATGTCGAGGTAGAGATCCATCGCCAGGCCTATCGTACCGGCGAGGACTGGGTCATCGTCGGCATCGTCCGCGACATCACCCGGCGCAAGGAAAGCGATCAGCGCCTGCTGACCATGGCCCACTACGACGCACTGACCGGCCTGCCCAATCGGGACCTTTTTTTTACCAGCCTGCAAATGGGCGTGACCCAGGCGGCCATCAGCCGCTGGAAGCTGGCAGCACTGACGGTGAATCTGGATGGCTTCAAGAACATCAACGAAACCTGGGGGCATGTACTGGGCGACGAGGTGCTGCTGGAAGTCAGCCGCCGCCTGTCGGAGTGCCTCAACGCCAGCGACACCCTTGGCCGTGTGGATGGCGATCAGTTTGCACTGATTCTGATGCTTCGTGACGGCCAGGCCGATACCCGCCAGACACTGGACCGCATTCGCAACGCATTGCGCGTGCCTTTTCAGTTGGAAGGCCAGAGTATCGTCATGACCGCCAGTATCGGCATCGCACTTTATCCGGAGGACGGCGAAGACTCTCGCGAGCTGATCAAACACGCCTACACCGCAATGAACAGTGCTAAAAAAATAGGCCCGGACACCTATCGGTTCTATACCGCGCAGATGAACGCTGACGTCTCGGCACGCCTGGACCTCGAAGCGGCCTTGCGTGACGCCGTGCAAAAACAGGCGTTCGAGATTGTCTACCAGCCTAAACTCAACCTGACTGACAACCGGGTATGCGGGCTTGAAGCCTTGCTGCGCTGGCCGCGCCCTGGCCAGGCAGGCATTTCGCCCGCCGTATTTGTTCCGGTGCTGGAAAGTCTGGGGTTGATCGGTGAAGTCGGCAACTGGGTGGTCGACAGCGTTTGCGCGCAGATTGCGCGCTGGCAACGTTCCGGGCTGGGCTCTTTTCAGGTGGCAGTCAACATCTCCGGGCAGCAGATTTCCAGCAGCAGTCTGGTGGCCGACATTCGTCAGGCACTTGAGAAACACAAAGTTGCGCCGCAGTGGCTGGAGGTCGAACTGACGGAAAGCTCGTTGATGGAAAACACCTCTCACACCATCGCTACCCTGGGTGCGCTACGCGCCAATGGCGTGAGTATTTCCATCGACGATTTCGGCACCGGCTATTCAAGTCTGGCTTACTTGCGCCGATTCCCTATCGACAAGCTTAAAATCGATATCGCATTCATTCGCGAAGTGACCAGCAACCCACAGGACGCGGCCATTGCCAGAGCCATCATTGAACTGGCTCACAGCCTCGACCTGAAGGTTATCGCCGAAGGTGTGGAAACACCCGAGCAACTGGCGTTTCTGCGTGAAAACCATTGCGATCAAATCCAGGGTTACCTGATCAGCAAGCCGCTGCCACTGGGAGAGCTCGAGGTCTTTCTTCGATCACCGGCAAGCCGCGTCGGGTGACACAGCATAGTCGGCACAGGAGCTGCCGATCATGCCATTTTTGAAGGAGTTCGCTGCATGCGGTGTTTGCCAGCTGTACTTTTAGGGATGCTAAGTGTGGCGGGGCTGGCTCAGGCGCAAATGCCGAGCGATGCCGGACTGATCGAGGACAACGCAGCAGCCAGTACACCCACCTCGTCCAGCGAAGCGCGGGGCGTATTGCGCGCAACCAATCAGGCTGTCCTCGCCAGCGAGTTGTCCGGCCGTATTACTGACCTGCCTTTCCAGGAAGGCGAGTCTTTCAACAAAGGCGATACCCTCGCCCGCTTCGACTGTTCGGCCTACCAGGCTCAGCTCAATGCCGCGCAGGCAGCCAGCCGTGGTGCCAGCGAGGAACTGGCGCACAACCGGCAACTGGCGGCGCTCAACTCGGTGGGTCGTTTCGAGGTGGCACGTGCCGAGGCGAAGCTTTCCGAAACTCAGGCGCAGTCTGGCGTCTATCAGGTACAGATCAAGCGCTGCAGCGTGCTTGCGCCCTACGACGGGCAAGTCGTCGAGCGCAAGGTGAAGCGTTACGAGAGTGTCGCAGCCGGTACGCCGATGCTCGAAATCGTCGACAACCGCACGCTGGAAATTCACCTGCTGGTGCCCTCGCGCTGGATGAGCAGACTCAAGCCCGGACAGACCTTCAGCTTCGTTCCCGACGAGACCGGTCAGCCGCTGACGGCCACCGTCAAGCGCCTCGGTGCGCGCATCGATGAAGGCAGCCAGACATTGCTGCTGATCGCCAGCCTGCCCAAAGCGGAGGGCCTGCTGGGAGGCATGAGCGGTACTGCACATTTTGCGGAGCTCAAGTGAACGCCCCCGCATCCGGCGCGGTTGAACGGGTTTTCGCGCAGTTTCTCGACCTTGAACGGCTGACCCGCGCCGCACCTGCGATAGATCAACTGGCGTACAGCCTGGTCAACGACAGCCAGGGGTTGTTCGGCTATCGCCACGCAGCGCTGGTGATCGCCGGCAAGGTGCGCTCAGTGACGGGAGTCAGCATCATCGAACCCAATGCGCCGTTCGTGGCCTTTGTCGAACATGCCGTCGGCCAGTTGCTGAAACTGGAGCAGGTCAAACCGGCGCGCGTCGTGCACATGGGTTCACTCAGCGCATCGGTACGCGATGACTGGAACAGCCTCTCGGCACCGCATGTTTTCTGGCTGCCGCTGCAAGACCGTAAAGGTGAGGTGTTTGGCGGCCTGTGGCTGGCCCGCGACACGCCGTGGACACCCGCAGAGCAAATCCTGCTGGCGCAACTGGGCGATACCTGCAGCCACGCGTGGCTCGCCTTGCAGCCCGGAAAACCGTGGCGCCTGCGCTTCAACCGCAAGCGCCAGGCCTTACTAGTGATGCTGGCGCTGTTGTGCCTGCTGATTCCGGTGCGTCAGTCGGTACTGGCACCCGCCGAAGTCGTACCGCTGGGCGGACGCGTGGTGGCTGCGCCGCTGGATGGCGTGGTGGCCGAGTTTCTGGTCAAGCCCAATCAGGTCGTCAAGACCGGGGACCTGCTGCTGCGTTTCGAGAACACGACCCTCAAGGCTCAGGCTGATGTAGCCGAACGGGCACTGGGCGTTGCCGAAGCGGAACTGAAAGCCAACTCGCAGCGCTCTTTCGCCGATGCCGAATCCAGTTCACGAATCGACCTGCTGGCGGCCCGTGTCGAGCAGAAGCGTGCCGAGCGCGATTATGCCCGTGAACTGCTTAAACGCAGTGAAGTGCGCACCGAACGCGACGGTATCGCGGTATTTGCCGATGCCCAGCGCTGGCTTGGCAAGCCGGTACAGACGGGCGAACGACTGCTGGAAATTGCCGACCCGACCCAGGCCGAGCTGCGCATCGAGCTGGCAGTTGGCGACGCCATCGCCCTGCAACCGGATGCCGAAATCGCATTGTTTCTGGACAGCGACCCGCTGCAACGGCATGCCGCCCGCCTTGAGCGAGCAGCCTATGAGGCCCAGCCCACTCCCGGCGGGCAGCTGGCGTATCGTCTGGATGCCAGCTTTCTCGATTCGCCGCCACCCCGGATCGGGCTGCGTGGCACAGCCAAGGTATTCGGCGACCGTGCTCCACTGGCGCTGTACCTGCTGCGTCGCCCTCTTGCCGGCCTGCGTCAAAGTGTAGGCCTGTAATGAACCTGCCCAACCTGCGTGCAGATTTGCAGCTTACACCTGCCGCCCCAGCCCTTGACGGTTCGCCACGCTGGACCTTGGCCGACCCGGTGCGCGGTCGCTATTTCAAGCTTGGCACCCAGGCCATTCGCCTGTTGCGTCATTGGGCGCTGGGTGATGCTTCACAGGTGCTGCAAGCGGCCAACCGCGAGCCGGGCCTGCCGTTGGGCGACACCGAGATTGACGAGTTGCTGCGTTTCTTGCGCGGCCATGACCTGATCGCAGCGCGCGATCCGGAGCAGCGTGCCAGTTACGCCTACAAGGCCGCAGCGGCACGTCATGGGCTGTGGCAGATGCTCTTGCATCAATATCTGTTCTTCCGGATTCCGCTCTGGCGTCCTGACGCATTTCTCAACAAGGCTTGGCCGTGGCTGGCGCGCTACGGTTCAAGGCTGCTGCGCTACGGGCTGCCGCTCACGCTGGGGCTGGGAATTTTTCTGGTAGCCCGGGACTGGCAACGCTTCATCGGGACCTTTCCCCACCTGTTCAGTCTGGGTGGCGCGCTGGCATTCGGTATAGCGCTGTTTTTCGCCAAACTCTGCCATGAGTTCGGCCACGCATTCATGGCCAAGCGTGCCGGATGCCGGGTACAGAGCATGGGCGTGGCGTTCATGGTCCTGTTGCCGTTGTTCTATACCGATGTCAGCGATGCCTGGCGGGTCAACGATCGCCGCGCCCGACTGCTGATCGGCGCGGGTGGCGTGCTGGCGGAAATGCTGCTGGCATGTATCGCCTTGCTGGCCTGGTCACTGCTACCCGACGGACCGGCGCGCACCGCAGCATTCATGCTCGCCAGCGCGACGTGGCTGACCACTGTGGTGGTCAACCTCAATCCGTTCATGCGCTTTGATGGTTACTTTCTGATCAGCGATTTTTGGGAAGTCGACAATCTTCAGGGTCGGGCTTTTGCCCTGTGTCGCTGGCGACTGCGCGAGGCGCTGTTCGGCTACGGCCTTCCCGCACCGGAGCCGTGGTCAGCGGCCATGCAGCGTCGTCTGCTGTGGTGGGGGTATCTGTCCTGGTTGTGGCGTGCAGCACTGTTTTTCGGTATCGCGCTGGCGGTCTACCATCTGTTTTTCAAGTTGCTGGGGATTTTCCTGATGCTGGTGGAGTTGGGCTGGTTCATTTTTCTGCCGATTTTCAAGGAATGTCGCCACTGGTGGTCACACCGCGAACAGGCGTACGCACCCCGTGTGCTGCTCAGTGCGGCAGGCTTGCTGGCACTGCTCCTGTTGCTCATCGTACCGTGGCACAGCAGTGTCGAGTTGCCGGTGATGCTGGAAGCCGAAAGTGTGACGGCCATACATGCCCCGGCCGCTGCCAGAGTCAGGCAGGTCAATGTGCACGACGGCCAGAAGGTCGAACAAGGCGCCGTGCTGATGGAACTGGAATCCCCGGATATCGACTCGCGGCAAAGTATCGTGCGCCGTGAGATCAACATTTTGCAGTTGCAGATGCGTCGTCAGGCAGGCCGCAGCGAGACCGCCGCCGATGCCGGGATTCTCGAACAGCGTCTGGCCGAAGCCGTTGCCGAGTATCGCGGCCTGGCTGCACGACGCGAACGTCTGCTGTTACGCGCTCCCAAGGCCGGGCAGGTGCGCGACCTGCTGCCCCAGTTGAGCGAAGGTCGCTGGGTTTCAACCAGAGACCCGCTGCTGAGGATTGTCGAGGAAGGCACGCGAATTCGCGGTTACGTGGCCGAGAACGCGCTGTGGCGTATCGCACCTGGTGATCGCGGACGCTTTATTGCCGATGATCCGATGCGTGAGTCGCTGCTCGTGGAGCTTCAGGAAGTCGATGCCAACGGCGTGGCGTGGCTGGATCAAGAGGCGTTGAGTTCCGATCACCACGGACCGATTGCCGTGCGGCGTGACGAAAATCAGCGCGCCGAACCGGTACAGGGCCAGTATGGTGTACGCCTGAAACTGGTCGACAACAGCGCTGCACCGTCCCAGCCGTTGCGTGGCGTAGCGGTGCTGGATGGCCGCAGTGAATCCCTGTTGGGCGCAACCTGGCGCAGGCTTGCCGCCCTGGGAGTAAGAGAAAGCGGGTTCTGAAGCTGACACATGGACAGAGGACAGCAGACATGACAAAAAAACCTTTCACCAATATCGATGGGCTGGTGGTGCGGCCATCGAGAGAAACCGACAGCGCCTTTCTGCAGATGCTCTACCACTCGGCGCGTCCCGATCTGCAATTGATCGACGGCGAACGCGATCAGGTTGAAGACGTCATCGCCCAGCAGTTTCGCGTGCAGGATCTAGGGCAGGGAGAAAACTTCCCCAACGCCATGCGCTACGTGATTGAAAAGCTCGGCACGCCCATCGGTGCGCTGGTCACAGATTTCGGACACAACGAGATACGCGTGCTGTATCTGGCGTTCATTCCGGCAGCGCGTGGCAAGGGCTACGGGCGCAACGTTTTGCAGGGTGTGCAGCAGGCCGCCGAACAGATCCGCTGCCCGGTGGCAACAGTGGTCTGGGCCAACAACCCGCATGCTCGTCAGCAATATCTGGCGCTGGGGTTTCAGGTTGAAGAGCAGGATGTGGCAGCGGCGAGACTGATCTGGTATCCAGGCCAGACCGCTGCCTTTTGATCAGTTGAAGCTTATGCAGTAGTAGGCCAGGTTCTCGTCGCGGCCCATGGCGGGAACACGAGAGACGAACACATTCTGTAGCAGGCCCAGCTCCGGCAGTTCGATAGCACAGGCCCCATCGACAAACTCGCTGGGCTCAAGTGACTCAAGTGAAACGTTGAACGGCATACGTTGTTGCCGGGCGGCTCGTGCCTGCGGTTTTTCGGCCACTGAGGCGACATGTACAGGCAACTGGCTGCCGTCGCTCATTTGCAACTGGCAGGTATTACCCAGCAGGCTCTGGAAGTGTTCAACGGTAACGTCTTGCAGCATGACGCATCTCCAGTGAAATGAGTGGGAAGAGCCCGTCCCTGGACTCGTGTCAGATCAGTCCCTGGTAGGGAAAAGACCCTGCAGGGCGATACTGAAGTTCACCACCAGGAACGGGTTCATGCTGTCGATAGGCAGGCTGCCTCCGACGGGCTGCATGGTTCCGGTGATGGCGGTACTGACGCCCTTCTGCACGACAGGTGCGGTGCCTGCATTGGGCGAAAAGATATTGGCGGAGGTCGGTCCGCTAGTGGAAGCGCCTATGAACGCATTGTCTGTGGTGGGCGCGATGGTCGCCCCGGTCACTGCCGGGTTGGCCAATGTGATGGTGGTGTTTGCGGTCAGCGTGCTCATCTGGTGCACGTGTGCAGGCATGTTGGCGATGGCCACAGTGACCTTCTCAACACCCGATACAGAGCCGATCACCCGGTTGGTGAGGTTGACCCCGGTCCCCTGATTTATCGGCACCCGGCCTTGAAGATTGGGCAACATGAAGTTCTGCGAGGGATTCCCTCCATAAATGACGCCCAATAGTGCGTACAAGGCGTTGTACTGACTGATGTTCAATGTTTGTCCATTGCATTGCATCCAGCCAGCAGGCGCAAACGGAAAGCCAAACGTCATGATCGAACCCATAAAAACTTCCATACACCCTCATCCTTCTTCTATGTCATGGGAAACTTCGATCCACCGGGGCACGGTCCACAGGTGGCAGGATAGAAGCGTAGACGCAGTTTTCAGGGTGTAAATGTTTTTGCAAATGACCGTTATCCGTTGTACATCCAGTGACACTCAACAGTCATTGCCGGAAAGTTCACTACCGTTCATCTGATACTCATCATTCTTTCACCGGAAAACCCTAATAAAACCGGGAGGGAGAACGCCACATCAGTTTTTTTAACGTTCCCATCCCTCAAGACATGCTGGCTCCTGTCGAACTACTGGCATATGAATGCACTTTGTTACGTAGTTCACACACTCGTATAAACAGTTGTTTTTCCGGGGCGCATGGATGCAAAAATTCCACTTCATTGCAGGTTTGCCACGATCGGGCTCTACCCTGCTATCAGCCATTCTCCTGCAAAACCCGCGCTTTCATGCGGGTATGAGCAGCCCGGTTGGCTCTCTTTTCTCCAGTATTCTTGGCCAGTGCAGCGCTGGCAGTGAATTCTCCTCAGTGATCAACACCGATGTGCGTCGTCGCTTGTTGCGCGGGGTTTTCGAGTCCTACTACGCCGACAAGGCCGATAAAGACGTGGTGTTCGATACAAACCGGGGCTGGTGTTCACGCCTGCCCGCGCTCATGGACCTGTTCCCGCGAAGCAAAGTGATTGCCTGCGTGCGTAACGTCGCCTGGGTCATGGACAGTATCGAACGTTTGTACCGCGCCAACCCTTTTGAAAACACCAAGCTGTTCAACGATGACGTGGAACGCAATACGGTCTACAGCCGGGTCGAGACGCTGGCGCAGCGCAATCGTCTGGTGGGCTTTGCCTGGGCATCGCTCAAGGAAGCCTATTACGGCGAGCATGCCGACTCGATTCTGTTGATCGATTACGAACTGCTGTCCCAGGCCCCGGAACGGGTCATACGGCTGGTCTACGACTTCATCGAAGAACCG
Organism: Pseudomonas syringae group sp. 26L6; assembly: GCF_032587815.1. Lineage (NCBI taxonomy): Bacteria > Pseudomonadati > Pseudomonadota > Gammaproteobacteria > Pseudomonadales > Pseudomonadaceae > Pseudomonas > Pseudomonas syringae group sp. 26L6. The sequence goes on along the minus strand of NZ_JAWHPJ010000053.1, from coordinate 27,262 downwards.
TGGTTTGAACACGACTTCAACAACCTCGCCTATGACGCCCCGCAGTTCGACGATGCGCTGGGCGTATCAGGCTTGCACAAGGTCAAGCCGCGCGTTGCGCTGGAGCAAAGGCCCACCATCCTGCCGCCCGACCTGTTCGAGCAGTATTCAAAGTTGTCGTTCTGGAATGACGGGTCTGCCAGCGCAGCCAATGTCATCCGCATGAAATCAGACGCCGCCGTTAACTGACTGCGGTTTTATCACTCGTAACGTTCGATCTCTGGTGAGCAACATGTGGTGGAATAAACAAAAATCGCGGACTGCAAAGCGGGCACCTTCGAGTGCAACCTCACCCGTTTCCCCCATGATCATGTCTCTCGAACCGCGCATGCTGTTCGACGGTGCGGTCGCAGCCACCGTTGCTGAAGCGGCCCAGCCGGACAGCCAGCCCACGCCCGACGCATCGGCCAAAAGCGCCGAGCAGGCCAACAGCGCCAGCAACGACCATCATGCGCAAGCGCCAGCCTCTTCGGACGTGGCTGCAACGCCTGCCGCCGTGCCCGGCACCACCGTCGTATTTGTCGATTCACGGGTGAAGGATTCGGCCAGCCTGCTGGCGGGCGTTGCGCCCGGTGCGCAAGTGGTCGAACTGGACGCCACCAAGGATGGCCTGCAACAGATTGCCGATTACCTGGGGTCTCATCAGGGCGTCAGCTCAGTGCAGATCATTGCGCACGGCAACTCCGGCGACCTTTGGCTGGGCAACAGCTATGTTTCCGCGGACAACATCGCGCAACGCAGCGCCCTGCTGGCCGAAATCGGCAACGACATGAATGTTGGTGGCGATATTCTGATCTACGCCTGCAACACCGCCGAGGGCGACACCGGCCTGAGCTTTGTTGACTCGCTGGCAACCCTGACTGGCCGCGATGTTGCTGCGTCCACTAACCGCACCGGCGTGGGTGGCGACTGGGATCTGGAAATCGCCACCGGCAGCATTGAAAGCGTCAGCGCCCTTTCGCGACAGTCGATGGACGCTTACCAGTGGGGGCTGGCAACGTTTACGGTCACCTCCACCAGCAACACCGGCGCAGGCAGCTTGCGTGAAGCGCTGACCAATGCCCAGAACGGCGATATTGTAACCTTTTCGAGCGGCATGACCGTTGCATTGCAAAGCCAACTGGTGGTCAGCAAAAACATCACCGTGGATGGCGACCTGAATAACGACGGCGTCGCTGACGTCACCCTCGACGGGCAGAACAGAACCAGTGTCATCCGGGTCAACTCCGGGGTGACGGCCACACTCGACGGCGTGATCATCACCCGAGGCGTGGCCAGCACGGCGGGCGCAAACAGCGGCTCGGCCATTTCGGCCTCTGATGCGCTGGGCGGCGGTATCAACAACGCCGGCAACCTCACGCTGCGCAACGTCACGGTGACTGCAAACGCGGCAGCAGGTGGTGGCGCTGGTGGTGGCGTCCTCTCGCCCACCGTAGGTGGTGGTGGCGGCGGTGGCGGCGGCATCGGCGGGCAGAACGGTGCTGCGGGTGGCAGTGCCGGGACTTACACCCCTACGGCCCCGTCAGCCAATACCGGCGGCAACGGTGCCGGGTTCAACACTATTTACATGGGTGGTAGAGGCGGTACTTCTGCGGGTGGCGGCGCGGGGGGCCTTGGCGTTTACGGGTACACCAACGGTGGCGCAGGCGGTACTGCGACCAGCAGCGGACGCACCATCGGTGGCGGTGGCGGCGGCTCGGGCTTTGATGCCAATGGCGGTAGAGGCGGATCAGCAGTTGGCGGCATTTACAACGCATCGACCGGCACTCTGGCGATCATCGGCACGTCGACCATCAGCAACAACATCGGTGCAGGCGGTGGTGGTGGCGGCGGCGGTACGATTGGTGGCAACGGCGGCCGTGGTATCGGAGCAATCTGGAACAAAGGCACACTCAATATCACCTCCGCCAACAACTCTGCCATGAGCGGCAACGTGGGTGGCAGCGGATCTGGCGGACAAGCGACCAGCGGCGGCACCAATGGCTCCTCGCCTACCGCCGTCACTAATATCTTCAACGACGGCGGTTCGCTTAACGTCGCCTACACCTCTGACACGACTGCACCAACGGGCACCAGCATCGTGATTGCCAATTCGTCGCTGAGTTCGGGTGGCACATCGCTGGTCACCTTCACGTTCAGTGAGCCGGTCTTCGGCCTGGAAATCTCCGAAATCACCGTGCCCAACGGTACGTTGAGCAACCTGGTGACCACCAACAACATTACCTGGACAGCCACTCTTACGGCCTCCAGCGATACTTCCTCCAATTCCAATGCGATCAGCCTGCCGTTATCGGCGGTGCAGGACTCAGCCGGCAATATCGGTACCGGGACAGTGACCTCCAACAACTACGCAGTGTCCGATACCGTTCCGCCGACAGTGACTGTCGTGGTAGCAGACACCGCACTGGCGGCGGGTGAAACATCACTGGTCACCTTTACGTTCAGTGAAGCGGTTACCGGCTTCGACAACACCGACATCTCGGTCGCCAATGGCACATTGACCGCTGTGAGCAGCAGTGACGGCGGCAAAACCTGGACCGCGACCCTGACACCGACCGCCAACCTGACCAGCACCACCAACCAGATCAGCCTCAACCGGGCAGGCGTGCAGGACCTGTCCGGAAACGCCGGTTCAGGCACTGCCACGTCCAACAATTACGCCATCGACACGTCGCGCCCGACCGCAACCATCGTGCTGGCGGACAACTCCCTGAGCATTGGTGAAACCTCGCAGGTCACCATCACCTTCAGTGAGGCGGTGTCCGGTTTCACCAACGCGGACCTGACCGTCGTCAACGGCACCCTGAGTGCCGTGACCACCAGCAACAATATTGTCTGGACCGCGACATTCACGCCGACCAACAACATTACCGACAGCACCAACGTGATCACCCTGGACAACACAGGGGTCAGCGATGCGGCGGGCAACACGGGTTCGGGAACCACAACCTCGAACAATTACGCCATCGATACCCAGCGCCCGACTGCAAGCATTCTGGTGGCAGACGCCAGTCTCACGGCCGGTGAAACCTCACTGGTGACGATTACCTTCAGCGAGGCCGTCAGTGGTTTCACCAACGCCGACCTGACAGTGCCCAACGGCACCTTGAGCACCGTCACCAGCAGCGATGGCGGCATCACCTGGACGGCGACCTACACGCCGAACAACAACGTCAACGACACCACCAACGTGATCACCCTGAGCAACGCAGGTGTAACGGATCTGGCTGGCAATGCCGGGTCCAGCACCAGCAACTCGGGCAACTTCACCATCGACACCGTGCGCCCGAGTGCCACAGTGGTTGTGGCCGACAGCGCCCTTTCCGCGGGTGAAACCTCGCTGGTGACGATTACCTTCAGCGAGGCCGTAACCGGGTTCACCAATGCCGACCTGACCGTCGCCAATGGCACCTTGAGCACAGTGAGCAGCAGCGACGGCGGCGTCACCTGGACCGCGACCCTCACGCCAGCCGCCAACGTGACCGATACCACCAACCTGATCACGCTGGATGCGAGCGGCGTTGCCAATGCTTCCGGCAACGCAGGCACCGGCACCATCAGCTCCAACAATTACGCCATCGACACCCAGCGCCCGACCGCCACTATAGTGGTAACCGATAACGCGCTGGCCATCGGTGAAACCTCACTGGTAACCATTACCTTCAACGAGGCGGTCAGCGGTTTCACCAATGCCGACCTGAGCATCAGCAACGGCACACTGAGTGCGGTCAGCAGCAGCGATGGCGGCATCACCTGGACCGCAACCCTGACGCCGACACTAGGGGTCACCAGCAACAGCAATTCGGTGAACCTGAACAATGGCGGGGTCACCGATCTGGCGGGCAACGCCGGCAGCGGCCTGAGCACGTCGAACAATTACGCCATCGACACGGTACGCCCGACTGCCAATATCACAATGTCGGACAATGCCTTGACCGCAGGTGAAACCTCACTGGTGACCATCACCTTCAGCGAGGCCGTTATCGGCTTTACCAACGCCGACCTGAGCGTACCCAACGGCACCTTGAGCGCCGTGAGCAGCAGCGACGGCGGTATCACCTGGACGGCGACCTACACGCCGAATGCCAATATCGCCGATACCACGAACGTGATCACGCTGAACAACACGGGCGTGACCGATCTGGCCGGCAATATCGGCAGCGGCACAACCGATTCCGGCAATTTCACCATTGCCACGCAGCAGCCGACAGCCACCGTAGTGGTCGCTGACAGCGCGTTGTCTGTGGGCGAAACCTCGCTGGTCACCATCACCTTCAGCGAAGCGGTCAGCGGTTTCAACAACGCCGACCTGACGGTCGAGAACGGTACGTTGAGCGCGGTCAGCAGCAGCGACGGCGGTATCACCTGGACGGCGACCTTCACGCCGACCGCAAACGTGACCGACGCAAGCAACCTGATCACTCTGGACAACACCGGCTTCACCAATGGTTCCGGCGTGACCGGCAGCGGCATCACGTCTTCGAACAACTACGCCATCGACACCCTGCGCCCTACCGCCACCATTGTGGTGGCCGACAATGCGCTGGCCGTCGGTGAAACCTCTCTGGTAACGATCAACTTCAGCGAAGCGGTCAGCGGTTTCACCAATGCGGACCTGAGCGTTGCCAACGGCACCCTGAGCGCGGTCAGCAGCAGCGACGGCGGTATTACCTGGACGGCAACGCTTACTCCGACCGCAGGCATCACCGACAGCAGCAATCTGGTGACCTTGAACAACGCTGGCGTCACTGATCAGGCAGGCAACGCGGGCACCGGGCTAACCTTCTCCAACAATTACGCCATCGACTCGGTGCGTCCGACCGCCAGTATTGTGGTTGCAGACAACGCGCTGTCGATCGGTGAAACCTCGCTGGTTACCATCACCTTCAGTGAAGCAGTCAGCGGCTTCGACAATAGCGACCTGAGCATCGCCAACGGCACCCTGAGCACGGTCAGCAGCAGTGACGGCGGCATCACCTGGACCGCGACCTTCACGCCAACCCTCAATGTCGCCGACAGCACCAACCTGATCACGCTGAACAACACCGGCGTAGCCGACCTGGCCGGCAACATCGGTAGCGGCGTCACCAACTCCAACAATTACAGCATCGACACCATCCAGCCGACCGCCACCATTGTGGTCGCTGACAGCGCGTTGTCTGTGGGCGAAACCTCGCTGGTCACCATCACCTTCAGCGAAGCGGTCAGCGGTTTCAACAACGCCGACCTGACGGTCGAGAACGGTACCTTGAGCGCGGTGAGCAGCAGCGACGGTGGTATCACCTGGACCGCGACCTTCACGCCGAACGCCAATGTCACCGACGCAAGCAACCTCGTGACCCTGGACAACACCGGGTTCACCAATGCCTCGGGCAACGCCGGCAGCGGCGTCACTTCCTCGAACAACTACGCCATCGACACCCTGCGCCCTACCGCAACCATTGTGGTGGCCGACAATGCGCTGGCCGTCGGTGAAACCTCTCTGGTAACGATCACCTTCAGCGAAGCGGTCAGCGGTTTCACCAATGCAGACCTGAACATTGCCAACGGCACCCTGAGCGCGGTCAGCAGCAGCGACGGCGGTATTACCTGGACGGCAACGCTTACTCCGACCGCAGGCATTACCAGCGCAAGCAACTCGGTGACGCTGAACAATGGCGGCGTGACTGACCTGGCCGGTAACGCTGGCAGCGGCCTGACGCTCTCCAATAACTACGCCATCGACCAGACGCGACCGACCGCCAGCATCGTAATAGCTGACAACGCCCTTTCGGCGGGTGAAACCTCACTGGTCACTATCACCTTCAGTGAGGCAGTCAGTGGTTTCGACAACAGCGACCTGAACGTACCTAACGGTACGCTGAGCACGGTCAACAGCAATGACGGCGGCATCACCTGGACTGCCACCTTCACACCAAACGCAAACGTGAATGCCAGCACCGGGCAGATCAGCCTGAACAGCGCAGGTGTCACCGACCTGGCGGGCAACGCGGGCAGCGGCATCATCAGTTCGGCAAGTTTCACCGTCGACACGACCAGACCTTCCGCCACCATCGTGGTGGCCGACAATGCCCTGTCCGCAGGCGAAACGACTCTGGTCACGTTCACGTTCAGTCAGGCGGTCAGCGGGTTCAGCAACGCCGACCTGAGTGTCGCCAATGGCACGCTGAGCGCGGTTTCCAGCAGCGATGGCGGCATCACCTGGACTGCCACCTTCACACCAAACGCAAACGTGACCGATGCAGGCAACCTGATCACGCTGGATAACACCGGTGTCACCAACGCATCGGGCAGTACCGGCAGCGGCACCACGGCCTCGAACAACTACACCATCGATACTCAGCGCCCGACAGCAACTATCGTGGTCACTGACAGCCTTCTGGCGATCGGCGAAACCTCACGGGTGACCATTACGTTCAGCGAGGCGGTAAGCGGCTTCAGTAACGCCGACCTGACCGTCGCCAATGGCACCTTGAGCGCCGTCAGCAGCAACGACGGCGGTATCACCTGGACCGCAACGCTGACCCCCAATGCAAACGCCGCGAGCAACAGCAACGTGGTGACGCTTGATAACGGCGGCGTAACGGATCTGGCAGGCAACGCAGGTAGCGGCACGACGCAATCCAATAGTTACGCCGTTGATCAGGTCCGACCAACCGCCAGCATCGTGATCGCCGACAGCACCCTGTCTGCAGGTGAAACCTCGCAGGTGACGATTACCTTCAGCGAAGCAGTCAATGGCTTCAGCAATGCCGACCTTACAGCTGCCAATGGCACCTTGAGCGCAGTCAGTAGCAACGACGGGGGCATCACCTGGACCGCAACCTTCACGCCAAACGCAAACGTGACCGATGCAAGCAACCTGATTACGCTGAACAACACCGGAGTCGCCGATGCTTCCGGTAATACCGGCAGTGGCATTACATCGTCGAACAACTATGCAATCGATACGGTACGCCCGACCGCAACCATTACCGTCGCCAATCCGAACCTGGCCATCGGTCAAACCTCGCTGGTGACCTTCGCCTTCAGCGAGCGCGTGACCAATTTCGATCTGTCGGACATCAGTGTCGGCAACGGCGGCCTGTCCGGCCTGAGCAGCAGCGACAGCGGCCTCACCTGGACCGCCACCCTGACGCCGGATGCCAATATCACCGCAGCCAACAACTTCATCGTTCTGGACAGCGGCAGAGTCAATGATCTGGCCGGCAACGCGGGCACAACAGTCGCGCTGTCCAGCAACTACAGCATCGATAACCAGCGTCCTACAGCAAACATCTCCATCGCCAATCCAAACCTGGCGACGGGTCAGACATCCCTGGTGACTTTTGCCTTCAGCGAGCCGGTGAATAACTTCACGCTGGCGGATGTCAGCGTGGCCAACGGCACGCTGTCCAACCTGGCCAGCAGCGATGGCGGAGCCACCTGGACCGCGACCCTGACGCCGACGGCGAATGTCACTGACCCGAGCAACTTCATTGTGCTGGACAGCAGCACAGTAACTGACCGGGCAGGCAACGCAGGGACAGGCATCGCGCTGTCTCCCAACTACGCCATCACGACCACGTCGCTGACCGGAGACCCGCAGTTCCGGATAGACGCGCCAGCACCGCTGGTCAACACACGGAGTCTGCCACTGCAGCCGGCACTGTTCGGTCCGCCAACCGGCAATCTGGGTTCGCCATTGAGCTTCTCGCCGTTGTTCGAACAGCGCACTACCGGGGGTGGTCTGCCGCCTGTGGGCAATATCTTCATTACCAACCGCGCCCTGGCACCCAGCTTTATTGCCCAGGTGTTCGACTCCAGCAGTGTCGGCGGCCCGGGCTCCGGGTTCACAGGCTTCAACAGCGGCGAAGGCAGCGTGTTCGGTACCAGTACGCTGTCGACGCTGTTTTCCCGCGAATCCGCGACGGACAGCTCGACGACGGGCGCCTTCAACAGCGCTGGCAGCTATGGCCTGCGAGACTCGTCACAGAGCATCCAGGCAGGTTTCGGCGCGTTGACCCTGGGTCAGCAGTTGCAACAGATCACCGATAACGAGCAAGAAAAACTGAGCGCACTGGCATGGGCTTTAGGGGAAGTCGGTGTGAGTGAAGCGCAAGCCTGAAACAGGGTTTGGTAATGCGTCGTAGCTGTACGGCGCTCATAAAAAAGAATGCGGTAGCTAGAGCTAGGGGCGGTCGGAGCATGAAAAGAAGTCAGAAGTTGTTCAGCATCAGCCTGCTGGCGCTGGTAGTGAGTGGTTGCGCTGTTACCAGCCAGCCTATCGACCGAAGCGTCAGCGAGCAGCGCGCCAAAAGCGATCTGCAACTGATGTACAAGGATCAAGAGCCATTGAACGGTGCATTGACCCTGCACCAAGCCATGGCCCGCGCGGTGAAGTACAACCTTGAAGCGCGCCTGAAAATCATGGAAGAAGCCCTGGCCAAACGTCAGTTGGACCTCGCCAGCTTCGACATGCTGCCGCGCATGGCACTTTCAGCGGGCTATGCCGGACGCAGTAACGTCAGCGCATCGAGCAGTGAAAGCGTCGAGACCGGAACCCAGTCCCTCGAACCTTCAACCTCGCAGGATCGCAGCCGTCGTGTCGCCGACCTGACCATGGTGTGGAACGTACTCGACTTCGGTGTCAGCTACATCAGCGCCAAACAGCAAGGCGACCAACGCCTGATCGTTCAGGAACGCCGTCGCAAGGTGATCAACACCATCGTTCAGGACGTGCGTTCAGCCTATTGGCGCGCCGTCGCCGCCGAACGCATGCTCAAGCAGATCGACAGCCTGATGGTTCGCGTTGAAAAAGCGCAGGACAACAGCCAGCAAATGAGCCAGCAGCGTGTAGGTGACCCGGTACAGGCACTGGGTTATCAGCGCTCACTGATCCAGGCGACGCGTCAGCTTGAAGAACAGCGCAAGGCGCTTTCACTGGCCAAGACCGAACTGGCGACCCTGATCAACCTGCCGCTGGGCACCGATCTGAAGCTGGCGACGCCGGACGACTACTCGATTCCGCAACTCAAGGTCGACATGGCGCGCCTGGAAACCGAAGCGCTGGCCAGTCGTCCCGAGCTGCGCGAACAGGATTACCAAACCCGTATCAGCTCGGCCGAAACCCGCAAGGCCATGCTGCGCATGCTGCCCGGCCTGGAGTTCTCGGCAGGCGGCCATTACGACAGCAACTCGTTTCTGGTCAACGACAAATGGGCTGATCTGGGCGTAAAAGTCACCTGGAACCTGTTCAATGTGCTGTCGGCACCTGCCGCCATTGACGTCGCCAAGGCCGGCGAAGAAGTCGCTACTGCGCGTCGTCAGGCAATGTCCATTGCCGTACTGGCCCAGCTCTACGTGGCCAACGCCAACTACAACGAGGCGTTGCGCCAGTTCAAAACCAGCCAACAGCTGTCGAGCATCGACAGCCAGATCGTCGGTCAACTGCGCAATCGTTATCAGGCTGCCGGTCTGGGCGAGCTGGATCTGATCCAGGGCGAACTGAACACCCTGCAGGCTGATCTGCGTCGTGACCTGGCGTATGCCGACCTGCGCAACGCTTACGGCCAGATTTTCGCCAGTGCGGGTCTGGACCCGCTGCCGTCGGAGCTTTCATCCACCAAAGTGCAAGCCATTGCTGTTGCACTGGATGCGCGCGAGTCGCAGTGGGAAGCGGGTAATATTTCAGTAGCCGCTACCGCGCCCAAGCCTTAAGCCTGCGTCATGAACGACCACCCGGTCAGCGCTATGCGCTGGCTGGGTGCAGTAACACCCCTCGCCTCGCAACGAAATCGTTCCACTGTAATGATTTCACTCCATTAAAGCTCACTCCCCTTGCATCAAGGCCTTGATCAAGCACGTATTTTCAAATACCTGAACTGTGTAGCGATTTCGCTACAGCTGAAATCGGTCGTACTGACCTAATAATCAGTAACTATTTGATTTATATGAAAAAAATAAAACATGGCCGCTAAATTGCTTAGCCATAGCTCATATTGTTCGCGTGCTGCGCGAGCCCTGTTCTCCGAGGAGTTTGTATGAGCGAGTTGCGATTCACCGTTGACCATGAATGGCTGCGTGCCGAAGCCGACGGCAGCATTACGGTCGGCATCACGCCCTATGCGCAAGAGTCGCTGGGCGACGTAGTCTTCGTGCAGCTCCCGGACTTGCAGGCCTACACTCAACACGCTGAAGTGTCAGTGGTGGAATCGGTGAAAGCCGCCAGCAGCATCAACATGCCGCTGGACGGTGAAGTGGTCGAGGTCAATTCAGTCCTCGATGACACGCCGGAGCTGGTCAATGAAGACGCTCTCGGTGCAGGCTGGTTTTTTCGTTTCATTCCACAGGATGCCGACGCCATCCACGGCCTGCTGGATCAGGACGCCTACGACCGCCTGATCAAAGCCAACGCCCAAGCCTGAGGAGCACGCCATGACTGACCGTATTGAACTGACCACTGCCAACGAATTCATCGCCCGTCACATTGGCCCGCGCGCTGCCGACGAGCAGGCCATGTTGCAGACGCTGGGTTTCGACTCCATTGAAGCGCTGAGCGAAAGCGTTATCCCGGAAAGCATCAAGGGCACCAGCGTGCTGAACCTGCCTGCCGGGCAGAGCGAAGCCGATGCGCTGGCGTCCATCAAGGCCATCGCCAGCAAGAATCAACTGTTCAAGACCTACATCGGCCAGGGTTACTACAACACCCACACGCCGGCACCGATCCTGCGCAATCTGCTGGAAAACCCGGCCTGGTACACCGCCTACACGCCCTATCAGCCGGAGATTTCCCAAGGTCGTCTGGAGTCGCTGCTCAATTTTCAGACGCTGATCAGCGACCTGACCGGCCTGCCGATTGCCAACGCGTCCTTGCTCGACGAAGCGACCGCTGCTGCCGAAGCAATGACCTTTTGCAAACGCTTGAGCAAGAACAAAGGCAGCCAGCAGTTTTTCGCCTCCAGCCACTGCCACCCGCAGACACTTGATGTGTTGCGTACCCGTGCCGAGCCATTGGGCATTACCGTTGTGGTGGCGGACGAAGCCGAGTTGGGCGACGTCAGCGATTACTTTGGCGCGTTGCTGCAATACCCGGCCAGCAACGGCGACGTGTTCGATTACCGCGAGCTGGTCGAACGTTTCCATGCTGCCAACGCGCTGGTCGCCGTGGCTGCCGACTTGCTGGCACTGACGTTGCTGACCCCGCCAGGCGAATTTGGCGCCGACGTGGCCATCGGCAGCGCACAACGCTTCGGTGTACCGCTGGGCTTCGGCGGCCCGCATGCGGCTTACTTCTCAACCCGCGATGCCTTCAAGCGCGACATGCCGGGCCGCCTGGTCGGCGTATCGGTGGACCGTCACGGCAAGCAGGCCCTGCGTCTTGCCATGCAGACCCGCGAACAGCATATTCGTCGCGAGAAGGCCACCAGCAACATTTGCACTGCGCAGGTGCTGCTGGCCAACATCGCCAGCATGTACGCCGTCTACCATGGCCCGCGCGGCCTGACACAGATCGCCAAACGCGTTCACCAGTTGACCGCGATCCTTGCCGAAGGCTTGAGTACGCTGGGTCTGAAGGCCGAGCAGGCATTCTTCTTCGACAGCCTGACCCTGAACACCGGCAGCAGGACCGCGGCGCTGCACGCAGCGGCTCGCGCCAGGCACATCAACCTGCGTGAAATCGACGACCAGCACCTGGGTCTGTCACTGGACGAAACCACCTCGCAGTCGGCAGTTGAAACGCTGTGGGAAATCTTCGCCAGCGACGGTCAGAACCTGCCCGACTTCACCGCACTGGCAGCCAGCGTCCCGTCGCGCCTGCCCGCTGCACTGCTGCGCCAGTCGGCAATCCTCAGCCACCCGGTGTTCAACCGCTACCACTCTGAAACCGAACTGATGCGCTACCTGCGCAAGCTCGCTGACAAGGATCTGGCGCTGGACCGCACCATGATTCCACTGGGCTCGTGCACCATGAAGCTCAACGCCGCCAGTGAAATGATCCCGGTGACCTGGGCCGAATTCGGCAACCTGCACCCGTTCGCCCCGGCCGAGCAGAGCGCCGGGTATCAACAATTGACCGACGAGCTGGAGGCCATGCTCTGTGCGGCCACCGGCTATGACGCAATCTCGCTGCAACCGAACGCCGGCTCCCAGGGTGAATATGCCGGCCTGCTGGCCATCCGCGCTTATCACCAGAGCCGTGGCGATGAGCATCGCGATATCTGCCTGATCCCTTCATCGGCACACGGCACCAACCCGGCCACAGCCAACATGGCCGGTATGCGTGTCGTGGTCACCGCCTGCGATGCACGTGGCAACGTCGATATCGAAGACCTGCGCGCCAAGGCCGTTCAGCACCGCGACCAGCTTGCGGCGATCATGATCACCTACCCGTCAACCCACGGCGTGTTCGAAGAAGGCATCCGTGAAATCTGCGGTATCGTTCACGACAACGGTGGCCAGGTCTACATTGACGGCGCCAACATGAACGCCATGGTCGGCCTGTGCGCTCCGGGCAAATTCGGTGGCGATGTATCGCACCTCAACCTGCACAAGACCTTCTGCATTCCGCACGGCGGTGGTGGCCCAGGCGTTGGTCCGATCGGCGTCAAATCCCATCTCGCCCCGTTCATGCCGGGCCATGCACGCATGGAGCGCAAGGAAGGCGCAGTCTGCGCAGCCCCGTTCGGCAGCGCCAGCATCCTGCCAATCACCTGGATGTACATCCGCATGATGGGCGGCGAAGGCCTGAAACGCGCTTCGCAACTGGCGATCCTCAACGCCAACTACATTTCGCGCCGCCTGGAAGAGCACTACCCGGTGCTGTACACCGGCACCAACGGGCTGGTTGCCCACGAATGCATCCTTGACCTGCGCCCTATCAAGGACAGCAGCGGCATCAGCGTCGATGACGTGGCCAAGCGTCTGATCGACTTTGGCTTCCATGCCCCGACCATGTCGTTCCCGGTTGCCGGGACCTTGATGATCGAGCCGACCGAGAGCGAGTCCAGAGAAGAACTGGACCGTTTCTGCGACGCCATGATCAAGATCCGTGAAGAAATACGCGCGGTTGAAAACGGCACACTGGACAAAGACGACAACCCGTTGAAAAACGCACCGCACACCGCTGCGGAAATCGTCGGCCAGTGGAGCCATCCTTACAGCCGCGAACAGGCGGTGTATCCGGTTGATTCGTTGATCGAGAACAAGTACTGGCCTCCGGTCGGCCGTGTCGACAACGTCTTCGGCGACCGCAATCTGGTCTGTGCCTGCCCGTCCATCGAGAGCTATCAGGAAGCCTGATAGCCCGTGCTTTGGCATGCCTGTGCGCAGCTCGATTGTGAGTGCGCACAGGCGATGCCGTTCTGCATGGCCCGCTCAACAAGGAATTGAACATGTCCACAGAAACCCTGCTGACCACTCCTCTGCACGCCCTTCACCGCGAACTCGGCGCGAAGATGGTGCCCTTCGCCGGTTACGACATGCCCGTGCAATACCCGGCTGGCGTAATGAAAGAACATTTGCACACTCGCGCGCAGGCCGGCCTGTTCGATGTCTCGCACATGGGCCAGATTCGTCTTACCGGTACAGATGCTGCCAAGGCCCTTGAGGCCCTGGTGCCAGTGGACATCATTGACCTGCCAGTCGGCATGCAACGCTATGCGATGTTCACCAACGATGCTGGCGGCATTCTCGATGACCTGATGGTTGCCAATCTCGGCAGTGATCAACTGATGCTGGTGGTCAACGCGGCCTGCAAGAATCAGGACCTGGCGCACTTGCGCAAGCACCTGGCGGGGCATTGCACTATCGAACCGTTGTTCGAAGAGCGCGCCCTGCTCGCCCTGCAAGGTCCGGCCGCTGTCACGGTGCTGGCGCGCCTTGCGCCGGAAGTGGCGAAGATGACCTTCATGCAGTTCGCCAGCGTCAAGCTGCTGGGCGTTCAATGCTATGTCAGCCGCTCGGGCTATACCGGCGAAGACGGCTATGAAATTTCAGTACCGGCCGAACAGGCTGAAGCCCTGGCGCGCCGCCTGCTGGAAGAACCGGAAGTTGCCCCGATCGGTTTGGGCGCACGTGATTCGCTGCGACTGGAAGCAGGTCTGTGCCTGTACGGTCATGACATGGACACCGACACATCCCCCGTAGAGGCCAGCCTGTTATGGGCTATTTCCAAAGTACGGCGCGCCGACGGTGCGCGTGCAGGCGGCTTCCCGGGAGCAGAGCAGGTCTTTGCCCAGCAACAGAACGGTGTCGCCAAAAAACGTGTCGGCCTGCTTCCCGAAGAGCGTACGCCAGTGCGTGAGGGCACAGAAATCGTCGATGAACAGGGCACTGTCATCGGCACTGTCTGCAGCGGCGGTTTTGGCCCGAGCCTGGCTGGCCCGCTGGCCATGGGTTATTTGAACAACGCTTACACCGCGCTGGATACACAGGTCTGGGCAATGGTGCGCGGCAAGAAAGTGCCCATGCGTGTTGCAAAAATGCCTTTCGTTGCACAACGTTACTTTCGCGGCTAAACAACGGCGTCAAAAAAACAGCAACACTTCGCTGTTGCGCAGGTGCTGTTACACACTACTGTTTCGGCCGTGTTTCATCCGAGTGAACAGTCTGTTGTATATGCCAAAAACGCACCTATAAAGTGCAAAATGTTATGACAGACCAGACACCGTGCACAGCAGGCAAACACGCCGGGCATAAGGCTCTCCCCCCCCGGAAACAGGGTACAAGGCAGGGGGGTTGTATTTGTAACGAGAGTTGGCGTAGAGTTTCCGGACTGTGTTTGCATGGGTCGCCGAATCTGGACCTGGGCAGTAGCTCTAGGTTTGCTACAACCCGTTCTACGTTTCTTACTTCCTGCAACCAGCCCCAGTGCTCTTTCGTGTGAAAGAGGCTGTAACCAATTCAAGTCAAGCGTCAAGGAAATAAGAAAATGGCTGATCGTCAGAGCGGTACCGTCAAGTGGTTCAACGATGAAAAAGGTTTTGGTTTTATCACTCCTGAGAGCGGGCCGGATCTGTTCGTACACTTCCGCGCCATTCAGGGTAACGGCTTCAAAAGCCTGAAAGAAGGCCAGAAAGTTACCTTCGTTGCCGTGCAGGGCCAAAAAGGCATGCAGGCTGACGAAGTTCAAGCCGAAGCCTGATACGACACACTCTCGTACGTACAGAAAGCCTCTGACAGCAATGTCAGAGGCTTTTTTATATGTGCGATTCCGCTCGACAAGTACATGAGTACGCCCATGAAAAAGCCGACTCAATGTCGGCTTTTTCACTGCGGCTACATGACGCTATCCGGCGCGGCGCAGCAGATACACACCGGCCAGCGCACAGGCTGCAGCAGGCATCAGCACGGCCAGCAACGGCGGGAAACCGAACAGCAGGCTGGAAGGACCGAGCAGGTCCTGAATGATGCGGAAGGTAAAGCCGACCACCACCCCCGTGAACACGCGCTGCCCCAGCGTAACCGAACGCAGCGGGCCGAAGATGAACGAGATTGCCATCAGCACCAGCGCTACTGTCACAGCCGGTTGCAATACCTTGGTCCAGAACGCCAGCCAGTAGCGGCCATTGCTCAAGCCCTGATCAGCCAGATAATGCGCGTAGTTCCAGAGACCGCTGATCGAAAGCGACTCGGGCGGCATGATCACTGTGCTCAGCAATTGCGGGCTCAACGCTACATCCCAGCGCTCGACCGGCGTATTGATGACCTCGGTACGGCCGTCATTGAAATGCGTGGTACTGACGTCCTTCAACTCCCAGTAATCGGTCTTGAAATTGGCCTCTTTGGCAAAGCTGGACGTCAGCATGTGGCGTTGATCGTCGAAACGGTAACGTGTCACGCCAAGCATCAGACCATTGGGCTGGACGGTGTTGATGTGGATGAATTCGTCACCCTGACGGTGCCAAAGACCATGCCTGGCGCTCTGCGCATCACCCGAGCCCTGAGCCAGCGAGCGAGCGGCCTGAGCCTGGTTCTCGGCGTAGGGAGCCACGTACTCGCCGACCAGTACACCAGCAACCATCAATAGCAGCATCGGCTTCATGACCGCCCAGACGATGCGCCCGATGGACACACCTGCTGCACGCATGATGGTCAGTTCGCTGCTGCTGGCCAGCGTACCCAGACCAATTAGGCAACCGATCAGGGCAGCCATTGGCAGCGTGTCGTAGACACGCCGCGGCGCGGTCAGCATGACGTAGCTGAGGGCATCCGCCAGTGTGTAGGTGTCACTGATATCACCCATCTCGTCGATGAACGCGAACAATGAAACCAGCCCCAGAATGATTCCCAGAACCGCAAGAATCGCCAGCAATACGCTTTTACCGATGTATCGATCAAGCTTGACCACGAGTCACCTCCGTGACGCTGCGACGACTCGCCATCTTCAGACGCAGAGGCTCCCAATAGAACAACAGCAGGCCAATGGACAGGTAGATGCCATGCACCCACCACATGCCAAGGCTGAGCGGCAGCTTGCCCTTCTCCAGCGAACTGCGCACCGAGATCAGAATGGCCAGATAAGACATGTACAGAAGGATCGCCGGCAAAAGTTTCAGGTAACGGCCCTGACGCGGATTGACGCGCGACAACGGAATAGCCATCAACGTGACGATGAACACCGACAGCGGCAGCGAAATACGCCATTGCAGCTCGGCGACGGAGCGCGGTGCCGGGTTGCCGATCAGTTCGCTGGTCGGAATGGCCTCACGGTCGGTGATTTCTTCACTGATTTCCGGCTTGGGCAGCATCGCCCCGTAGGTGTCGTACTTGATCACACGGTAATCAGCCGCACCAGGATTGCCATCGTAGCGATAGCCGTTTTCGAGGATCAGGAAGCGACTGCCATTGGGCCTTACCTCCTGATGGCCCTTCTCTGCCACCAGCACGGTAATACCGTTGTCCTTGCTCTTGTCGCCGGACATGCGTTTTTCAGAGATGAACACACCAGCCAGTTGCGAGCGGTCTTCCGACAGTTCCTTGGTGTAAGTGATACGTGTACCGTCACGCAGCGCCTGAAAACGGCCCGGCACCAGCGTGTCGAACTCGGTCATGGCGTCCTGCTTGTTGATCAGCAGCGAAAACTGGGTAGCGCCCTGTGGAGCCAGACTGAAACTCAGCCAGGCGACCAACAGCCCGACCAGCGTGGCAGGCCCCATGGTGATGGCAAGCAGCCGCTGCTGACTCATGCCGGTGGCGGCCAGCACGGTCATTTCACTTTCCAGGTACAGGCGCCCGTAAGCCATGAGAATGCCGAGGAACAGGCCCAGCGGCAGAATTACCTGCAGAAAGCCTGGCAGGCGGAAACCCATGATCAGGAACAGCACGCCCGGATCGAGCGCACCGGACGCGGCCTGCGCCAGGTACTTGATGAAGCGTCCGCTCATGATGAACACCAGCAGCACGGCGCTGACCGCGCTCAAGGTAAGCAGCACTTCTCGGGACAGATAACGGAAGACAATCAAACCAGACACTCCAGAGTTGTCAGGCTCAGGCAGCCAAACAGGGAAAAATTGTGAGCCACGGCAACCAGAGATTCACGCCGGCAAAAGGCGTGGGCATCAAAAAATATGCGGCATTATCCTGTGATTGTGTGTTTCTGTCACTGCGCACCGGGGATAGTTCGCACATACACGCAAAGCAGGCGGCTCTACGGGGTTGTCAGCAGTCGTGCAGCGGGGTCAAACTGCAAGGCTTACCGCGGGCATCCTCCTTGAAAACACTCAGGCCATCCCGCGTACATCATTCATATTGCGACTCTCATCGTCTACTCGGGGACCCCACATGGAATTGGTTGTTAAAAGCGTAAGCCCAGAAACCTTGAAAACCGCAACGCTGGTGGTCACCGTCGGCGAAAGCCGTGTACTGGTTGGTGCTGCCCAGGCTGTCGATATCCTCAGCGGCGGAGCCATCTCCCTCATTCTCAAACGCGGTGATCTGGCGGGCAAGGTCGGTCAGAGCCTGCTGCTGCACAACCTGCCCAACATCAAGGCAGAGCGCGTTCTGCTGATCGGTACCGGCAAGGAAGGTGAACTGTCGGACCGCCAGCTGAAAAAAATCGTCGGCGCAACACTGACCTGCCTCAAAGGCCTGGGCGGCAGCGACGCTGCGATTGCGCTCGATGACCTGTCAGTGAAAAACCGCGACACCTACGGCACGGCTCGCCTGCTGGTCGAGGCCCTGGCGGATGGCGAATACGTCTTCGACCGCTTCAAGACCCAGAAAGCCGAAGTTCGCGCCCTGAAAAAAATCACCCTGCTGACCGACAAGGTACGCATAGCTGACATCGAGCGTGCTTCCACTCACGCCAAGGCTATCGCCACCGGCATGGCACTGACCCGCGACCTGGGCAATCTGCCACCTAACATCTGCCACCCGACCTACCTGGGCGAAGAAGCCAAGGCGCTGGGCAAGGCACACAAGAATCTGAAAGTGGAAGTTCACGACGAGAAGAAACTGGCCGAACTGGGCATGGGCTCTTTCCTCGCGGTGGCTCAGGGCAGCGCCCAGCCACCTCGCCTGATCGTCATGAACTATCAGGGTGCCAAAAAAGGTGATCAGCCCTTCGTGCTGGTCGGTAAAGGCATCACGTTCGACACCGGCGGCATCAGCATCAAGCCTGCCTCGGGCATGGACGAGATGAAGTTCGACATGTGCGGCGCTGCCAGCGTATTCGGTACCCTGCGCGCTGTGTTGGAACTGAAACTGCCGATCAATCTGGTGTGTATTCTGGCCTGCGCCGAAAACATGCCGAGCGGCACCGCGACACGTCCCGGCGACATCGTCACTACCATGAGTGGCCAGACGGTCGAAATTCTCAACACCGACGCTGAAGGCCGTCTGGTGCTGTGCGATGCACTGACCTACGCCGAACGCTTCAAGCCACAGGCAGTCATCGACATCGCCACTCTGACCGGCGCGTGCGTGGTTGCGCTGGGCGGCCACACTTCCGGCCTGCTGGGCAACAACGACGCGCTGATCAATCAGTTGCTCGATGCGGGCAAACAGGCGGATGACCGTGCCTGGCAGTTGCCGTTGTTCGATGAGTACCAGGAGCAGCTCGACAGCCCGTTCGCCGACATCGCCAATATCGGTGGACCGAAAGGCGGCACCATCACGGCGGCCTGCTTCCTGTCGCGCTTCACCAAGGCCTATGACTGGGCTCACCTGGACATCGCTGGCACTGCGTGGCTGAGCGGCGGCAAGGAAAAAGGTGCCACCGGACGTCCGGTTCCGCTGCTGACCCAATACCTGCTCGACCGCGCCGGCGTATAAGAAGACACCTGGCGTGTCGGCCTCACGGTCGATACGCCACTGGTTCTGGAACCTGTATGACCCAAGTCGATTTTTACATCCTGCCCAGCGCCGATCCTGCCGCGCGCCTGGACTTTGCCTGCAAACTCACGGAAAAAGCCTGGCGTTTGGGCCACAAGGTCTATCTGCATTGCAGCGATGCAGCGCAGCGTGAAGACCTTGATGCCCGGCTTTGGCGCTTCAGGGGCGAAGTGTTTCTGCCCCACGGCAACGCCGAGAGCGACTCCGATGCCCCCGTAGTGCTGGGTCTGGGTGACGACTCGGGCGCTCACGAGGACCTGTTGGTCAACCTCGACCTGAGCATTCCGGCCTTCTTCAAACGCTTCGCCCGCGTGGCGGAAGTGGTTGTCGAAGACCCGGCCATACGTCTTGCCGCACGCGAGAGTTTCCGTTCATACCGTGAACAGGGCTATCCTCCGCAAGATCACCGACTGCAGCGCCTTTGAGGACACGATGGATACTTCAAAAAAAGCTGAATCCGCGCATTTGCTGAACGATCTGGAATCGATCCGCCAATTGCTCGGCGATGACCCCGCACACTCCCCGCTGCCGAACGACCCGGCTCGTCCGGAAGGCCAGATTCCTCTGTTATTCGATGTGGTCGGCGCTCGCCCCGACGCGACTTATCAACAGGACTTCGACGAAGACGACATCCCGACGCTGACGCCTGATGTGCAAGCCGCACCTGTCGAGCAGCTTCAGACCGTTCAACAGCCTGCCCAGCCTCAAGCACTGCCGAACCCGGATGCCCTGCTGCATCTGGACAACGAATTGCGTGCCGCCGCGCAGTTGATCCTGCAGGACGTGATCGCCGACTTCGCCCCGCACATCGAGGCTGAAATCAAGCGTCGGCTGGAAGCGAGGCTGGAGCGGTTATTGGCGCAGCAGCAGAAGTGAACGTGTGATCAGGAGTCCGGAGTACACAGGCATACAGACGCTGTCAGGGAGAATTCAATAGGGAGCGGATCTTTGCTACTTGCTGCTCCATTTCCCCCTTGAGATTAAGTTGGGTATACCAGGCTCTCATGAGCGTCTTGCGTCTAGCCTCATCCCTTTTTATATTTAGCAGTGTTTCGGGAGACCCTTCGTGCTCGTTGAGCTTAATAGCCAATGCCTTCTTGAAATCGTCGTAACCGGTATTGGGTTTACCCGTGAATTTGTCAGAGAATGATTGCTCTGCACGCCAGGCCTCCTTGATTCGATCGCTCGTTTTTTGACTGGCGTTCGCCGTGACTTTTTCAAACTGTACTTTGAAGTCTGCACTCTTGAATACACTCGGCAGAAAACCCGGTTCGTTTTCTATAGCGCTGCGAAGGTCCGACAGTACGTCTGGGTTACTGGCGTCTACAAAACGCTTATTTAACTGCGAGGCTATCAGCCCGGCTCCTCTCTCATTCAACGTATTAGACGCTCCACTCACTGCGGCCATATTTTTGAAAGACAGGTGCCTGAATATTCTGTCAAGCGCCAGGTCTGGTAACTTGTCGAGAAAGAGTATGTGGACCCCGACGTGTCCACCAGAATCACTTCTATTAACCGGGTCCCCCTGACAATACACATATGCATTCAAGCCTCCCCGCCCAAATGGACTTAACGAGTCTGGCCGGTTGAAACGCATCAGCACCGGGTTGAACGCGCGGTAGCCGTTACCCAGCAGGTAATGCCCGGTCACAGGGTCCGCGCGCTCGCCGTTGAAGCCGGAAAAGGGGCCGCCCGGCAAGCGATGTCCGTAAGGGCTATAAGCAAGCGGCTGCCGTTCCTCTGAACTCAGGGCATGCAGCACGCTGATTTGCCTGTCGGTGCCCAGCAGATCGGTCCGAGTGATGGAGCCGTCCGTTTCATACTCAGCCAACAAGCGATCATCGCCGTGAAATACACGACGGCGCGTTTCACCCTGTATCTCGACCGTCAAACGGTTCTTTTGATAGAACCGCGACACCGCCTCCTGCACCTCGGGATCGACGACGGCAACACGATCCAGCGCGTCATAGCGATATCGGCACAGTACGCGCCTGCTTCCCGAAGTCTTGTCCATGGCCGCATCCGTCCTGTGATCAATGCTTGAACACCGGATCATGCCCCTCTCCCCCCTCGCCGCCTACTGACAGATCTGCCAGTTGTGGCCCGGCGCTTATGGCTTGTCGCTGGCCGTCAGGTCTATACTTACCGGTTTCCGAATCAATGCCACAGGTTCCCGCCGCGCATGGACAAGACTTACCAGCCGTACGCCATAGAAACTTTCTGGTATCAGACCTGGGAGTCCGAAAATTATTTCGCTCCGCAGGGCGTAGCAGACAGCTCCGCCGCAAGCGCAGCCCAACCCTGATGCACTGCTTCATCTGAACAGCGAACTGCGCGCAGCCGCGCAATTGATCATGCAGGACGTGGTCGACGACTTCGCTCCACATACTTCGCCCCACATATAGA
Organism: Pseudomonas syringae group sp. 26L6; assembly: GCF_032587815.1. Lineage (NCBI taxonomy): Bacteria > Pseudomonadati > Pseudomonadota > Gammaproteobacteria > Pseudomonadales > Pseudomonadaceae > Pseudomonas > Pseudomonas syringae group sp. 26L6. The sequence continues at coordinate 5,503 of NZ_JAWHPJ010000053.1, read as the reverse complement.
AAACGAGATCAAGTGTCGACTGAAGGCAAGGCTGGGGCGGTTATTGGCGCAGCAGAAGAAGTGAAGCGCGCGGTTTGGAAACTGGCTCACATGCGTGTGGATACGTTATTAGCGAGGATTGAATGTGGAGCGGATATAAGCTATACGCCGGCGCGTGTCTGCTTCACGATTGATAAGTGCATTCCAGTCCTTGTGCAACTTCCTGTGCGTTTCCATGTGCTCAGTGATTCTTGTCAGGCTTTCTGACTGATAGCGCTGGGCACGCTCTAGCGCGCGCGTAGCCTGCAACTCACTGCTTCCACTCACGCCAGCCACGTGATCAAGAATCGCTTGTGTTTGACGATCAACGCTATTTATCTCTCTACTGAATCCTTTCTCGATGCTCGTCGCTACATGCTCGAACTGCGCGCTGTAGAAAGCGTCATGCCTTAGCGCCCTGGTCGTACTTAAATGCCCTTCAATTGTCGACAGTGCGCTGGGATCGTTTATATCAACCCAAACCTTGTCTAATGTTTTTGATACCATCCTGCCTGTTTGAGGGGTCGTTGCACTCAACGCCGCCGCGTCTCCTAGAGAAACGCGCCCGAGTATATTCTTAAGGGCATTCTCAGGCAGCTCTTCAAAAACAAAACGCCTGGCCGCGCTGGCGAGCGCCGCCACGGGAATATGCTCATCAGGATCACTCCTGTTAACCGGATCGCCCTGGCAGTAGGCATACGCATTCAAGCCTCCCCGTCCAAATGGACTCAGGGTGTCCGGGCTATTGAATCGCATCAGCACCGGGTTGAACGAGCGGTAGCCGTTACCCAGCAGGTAATGCCTGGTCACAGGGTCCGCGCGCTCGCCGTTGAAGCCGGAAAAGGGGCCGCCCGGCAAGCGATGTCCGTAAGGGCTATAGCCCAGCGGCTGGTGCCCCTCCGAACTCAAAGCATGCAATACACTGCTTTGCAGGTCGGTGGCCAGAAGGTCCGTCCGGGCGACAGAGCCTTCAGTCTCATACTCCGCTAACAAAAGGTTTTCACCGTGAAATACACGGCGACGCGTTGCGCCCTGTATCTCGACCGTCAAACGGTTCTTTTGATAAAAACGCGACACTTCACCCTGTGCTCCGGGATCGACGAAGGCAATACGATCCAGCGCGTCATAGCGATATCGGCACAGTACGCGCCTGCTTTCCGAAGTCTTGTCCATGGCCGCATCCGTCCTGTGATCAATGCTTGAACACCGGATCATGCCCCTTGGTCCACTCGCCGCCAACTGGCAGATCTGCCAGTTGTGGCCCGGCGCTTATGGCTTGTCGCTGGCCGTCAGGTCTATACTTACCGGTTTCCGAATCAATGCCACAGGTTCCCGCCGCGCATGGACAAGACTTACCAGCCGCACGCCATCGAAACTTCCTGGTATCAGACCTGGGAGTCCGAAAATTATTTCGCTCCGCAAGGCGTGGGTGACTCGTACACCATCATGATCCCGCCGCCGAACGTTACCGGCAGCCTGCACATGGGCCACGGTTTCAATAACGCGATCATGGACGCCCTGATCCGTTTCCGTCGCATGCAGGGTCGCAACACGCTGTGGCAACCGGGCACCGACCACGCCGGTATCGCCACGCAGATGCTGGTGGAGCGTCGTCTTGAAGCGCAAGGCGTGAGCCGTCATGAGCTGGGCCGCGAGAAGTTTCTGGACAAGATCTGGGAATGGAAAGCCGAGTCCGGCGGCAACATCAGCCGTCAGATCCGCCGTCTGGGCTCGTCCGTCGACTGGAGCCGCGAGCGCTTCACCATGGACGACGGCCTGTCCGACGCCGTGAAGGAAGCCTTCGTGCGCCTGCATGAAGACGGCCTCATTTACCGTGGCAAACGCCTGGTCAACTGGGACACCAAGCTGCACACCGCGATTTCCGACCTTGAAGTGGAGAACCACGACGAGAAAGGCCATCTGTGGAAACTGCGCTATCCGCTGGCCGACGGTGCAAAAACCGCCGAAGGTCTGGATTACCTGATCGTTGCCACCACTCGCCCGGAAACCATGCTCGGTGACGCCGCCGTTGCGGTGAACCCACAGGACGAGCGCTACAAGGCATTGATCGGCAAGTTCGTCGAACTGCCGCTGGTAGGCCGCCGCATCCCGATCATCGCGGACGACTACTGCGACCCTGAATTCGGCACCGGCTGCGTGAAAATCACCCCGGCGCATGACTTCAACGACTATGAAGTCGGCAAACGCCACAACCTGCCGCTGCTGAACATCTTCGACAAGAATGCCAACGTTCTCGCTGCTGCTCAGGTTTTCAACCTTGATGGCACGCTGAACGAAAGCGTCGACGGCAGCCTGCCTGCGGCCTACGCCGGTCTCGACCGCTTTGAAGCGCGCAAGCAGATCGTTGCTGCGTTTGATGCCGCCGGCCTGCTGGTCAGCGTCGATGATCACGCCCTGAAGGTGCCGAAAGGCGACCGTTCCGGCACCATCATCGAGCCGTGGCTGACCGATCAGTGGTATGTCTCCACCAAACCGCTGGCCGAGCCTGCGATTGCCGCTGTGGAAGACGGCCGTATCGCGTTCGTGCCCAAGCAATACGAAAACATGTATTTCTCGTGGATGCGCGACATCCAGGACTGGTGCATCAGCCGTCAGCTCTGGTGGGGCCATCGCATTCCGGCCTGGTACGACGAGTCCGGCAAGGTTTACGTCGGCCGCGACGAAGCCGAAGTTCGCGCCAAGAACAACCTTGGCCCGGAAATCGCGCTGCAGCAGGACAACGACGTACTCGACACCTGGTTCAGCTCGGGCCTGTGGACATTCTCCACGCTCGGCTGGCCGGAAAAGACCAAGGCACTGGAAACCTTCCACTCCACCGACGTGCTGGTCACCGGTTTCGACATCATTTTCTTCTGGGTCGCCCGGATGATCATGCTCACCATGCACTTGGTGAAGAACGAGGACGGCACGCCGCAGGTCCCGTTCAAGACTGTTTACGTGCACGGTCTGGTGCGTGACGGCCAAGGCCAGAAGATGTCAAAGTCCAAGGGCAACGTGCTTGACCCGCTGGACATCGTCGACGGTATCGACCTCGAAACGCTGGTAGAGAAACGCACCAGTGGGCTGATGCAGCCGCAGCTGGCGAAGAAGATCGAGAAGCAGACCCGCCAGGAGTTCGCCGACGGCATCGCCAGCTACGGCACCGACGCCCTGCGCTTTACCTTCTGCTCGCTGGCGTCCACCGGTCGCGACATCAAGTTCGACATGGGCCGCGTCGAAGGCTATCGCAACTTCTGCAACAAGATCTGGAACGCTGCGCGTTACGTGCTGGACAAAGGCGAAGACTGCGGCCAGAACGGCGAAGCGGTCGAACTGTCGCTGGCTGATCGCTGGATCATCTCGCAATTGCAGCGCACGGAAGCCGAAGTGACCCGCCAACTGGATCAGTTCCGCTTCGACCTCGCTGCCCAAGCATTGTACGAGTTCATCTGGAACCAGTATTGCGACTGGTATCTGGAGCTGTCCAAGCCTGTGCTGTGGGACGAAACCGCACCGGTCGAACGTCAGCGTGGCACACGCCGTACACTGGTACGCGTGCTCGAAGTCGCGCTGCGCCTTGCGCACCCGTTCATGCCGTTCATCACCGAAGAAATCTGGCAGCGCCTTGCGCCGCTGGCGGGCGCAGAAGGCAAGACCATCATGCTGCAGCCGTGGCCAGTGGCCAACGAAGCACGCATTGACCAGGCTGCCGAAGACGACATCGAATGGCTCAAGGGCCTGATGCTTGCCGTGCGCAACATCCGTGGCGAAATGAACATCGGCCCGGGCAAGCCGCTGCAACTGTTCCTCAAGAATGTGAGTGCCGAGGATCAGCGTCGTTTGAGCGAAAACGATTACCTGCTCAAGAAGCTGGCCAAGCTGGAATCGATGACCGTATTGACCGAGGGTGCAGAAGCGCCACTGTCGGCCACCGCGCTGGTGGGTGACATGGAAGTGCTGGTGCCGATGGCCGGACTGATCGACAAAGGGGCCGAACTGGCGCGTCTGGACAAGGAAATCCAGCGTCTGCAAGGCGAAGTGCAACGCGTCGGCGGCAAGCTGTCCAACGCCGCCTTCGTCGACAAGGCACCGCCTGAAGTCATCGCCAAAGAGCGCGCCAAGCTGACCGAAGCCGAACAGGCACTGGGCAAGCTGGCCGAGCAACACGCCCGCATCGCCAGCCTGTAAGGTGGCCAGAAAAGCCAGCCCGATTATGGGCTGGCTTTTTGTTATCTGAATTTCTGTACTCGACATCACGGCTGACCATCGAACCCATGACCGATACCCGCAAACCACCGCGCAAAAAACCTCAGCGGCCAGCCAAACCTGCTGCGCCGCGTGAAAAGGCCACCTTGCACCCGCGCAATCGTCATCAGGGTCATTACGACTTTGCGAAGCTGATCAAATCCAGCCCCGAGCTGGCAGCGTTCGTGATCCTCAATCCGTATGGCAAGCAAAGCATCGACTTTGCCAAACCACAGGCGGTGCGGGTGTTCAATCGCGCGCTGCTCAAAGCGTTCTATGGCATTGCCCATTGGGACATTCCGGCCGATTACCTGTGCCCGCCCATTCCAGGGCGTGCGGACTACCTGCACTTCCTCGCCGACTTGCTGGCCGAGGACAATGAAGGCGTGATCCCACGCGGCGCATCCATCAAGGCGCTGGATATCGGTACCGGAGCCAATTGCATCTACCCGCTGCTGGGGCATAGCGACTATGGCTGGCAGTTCGTTGGGTCGGACATCGACAGCACGGCCATCGCGGCGGCTACCACGATCATCAAAGCCAATGGCCTCAGCAAGGCCATCAGCGTGCGCCAGCAGGACAATCGCAAGCAGATCCTGGTCGGGTTACTCGACAGCAGCGAACGCTTCCACGTGAGCCTCTGCAACCCTCCTTTCCATGCCTCGCTGGATGAGGCGCAGCGTGGCAGCCAACGAAAATGGCGCGCACTGGGCAAGGCTGATCCCAAGCGCAAGCTGCCGGTTCTCAACTTCGGTGGGCAATCTCAGGAGCTGTGGTGCGAAGGCGGCGAGATCGGCTTCGTGACCCAGTTGATCCAGGAAAGCGCCACATTGCCAAGCCAGGTGGTGTGGTTCAGCACCCTGGTGTCCAAGTCATCCAACCTGCCACCGATCCAGAGCGCCCTGAAAAAAGCCGGCGCGCTTGAGGTGAAAGTGATCGAGATGGGCCAGGGCCAGAAACAAAGCCGCTTCGTGGCCTGGACATTCCTCGACAAGGCACAGCGCACACCCCACTGATAGGGCTATCGTGCCGCATCGACTATCGTGCGGCGCCACGTCGGCAGGCCTTAATCTCGATTATCGTGCGACGCTCCGCTTCGGCAGGCCTTAATCTCGATTATCGTGCGACGCTCCGCGTCGCATGCCGTTCTGGACGCTCTGCGTCCTCTCTTGAGTATGCAGTGCAGCACAGATCTGTGACGCGGAGCGTCACGCAAGGCATTCCCACGCTGGAGCGTGAG
>NZ_JAWHPJ010000052.1:0-59238 GCF_032587815.1 Pseudomonas syringae group sp. 26L6 | reverse complement strand
CCAGCCGTTCGGACAGCTGGCGAGCGCCGTGCAGCGGGGTTTCGATAGCCACGTCATAAACACAGGAGGTGAGGATCTTGCGAGCGTAATGATTGAGCAGATCGTGCTGGCCTTGGCTCATCGCGTCGATCCCTCATACATGCGCAGTCCGGCAACAGGTGGCAGAGCGATAATCAGGTTCAGGAAGGCGCGAAGGGCGATAGAGCGAGGGATAACAATCATATCTGACTCCTGGTTCAATAATGTTGCCCAGGAGACAGAAGAAACCCGCCTCCAGGGCGGGTTTTTGCAAACGTCGGCTAACCCGCCATGACTGGAATGACGGTAATAATAATCTGGCCGAGGTTTTGCTTGATGAGGTTCATGGCCCTGAGGTTAGGTCGACACGGGCCTGCAAGTCAATAGTGCCTGGCTGGCCGCGTATCGAGAGACGTGCTGAATCGGCGACGATCTTTTTCGTCTGTTGGATAGGGATCAACATTTTTATTTCACATTGGCACTTTAATGTTGATCTTGCGGTCAGTTATTTCAGCTTTAATTATCACCCATACTCAATCAGCCAAGAGGGCGAAGAAATGGACGAATACCAGGAAGAACTGCTTGAATACCGTGCATCGGAGCTGGACCCGGTAGAGCCTGCCGACGACGCTACCGAGTTATGAAAGGCTTCATGCGCTTTGGCGCTGGCTGCGGCGGAACTCTCCCGGAGTCTGTCCGTTCCAGCGTTTGAAGGCGCGTTGAAAGGCTTCGGCAGAAGCGAACCCCAGCAGGTAGGCGATCTCCCCGAACGCCAGTTCAGTGTCGCGAATATAAGTCATCGCCAGATCACGCCGCGTGTCATTGAGCACGGCGCGAAAGCATGTGCCTTCCTCGGCCAGCTTGCGTCGCAGTGTCCAGGTCGGCAGCTTGAGCCTTGCCGCCACCTCTTCCAGATCCGGTTCCCTGCCGCCGTTCAATAGCGGCCCAAGCAGTTGAATGATGCGTTCACGCAAGCTGCGGGTACGGGTCTGTTGCTCCAGTTCGCCTTCGCATAATTGCAGCAGATGCCGCCAGGTACTCGGGCAGTGGTCAGGGTTGCGTAACGCAAGACAGCTCTGATCCAGGCGCAGTTGATTGGTGGCTGCGGCAAATATCACCGGGCTGTCGCTCAGGCTGGCATATTGCCCGGCGTAGTCAGGCGCATCGAATTCGATCTCGACACGTTGTGCACGTAGTCTGGTGCCCGCCAGTGTTGAGAGCTGAGCCAGCCAGCCAGCCAAAATCGAGTCCACAACAAAGCGGTTGTAAGCGTTATAGGGGCTGATTGAATAGAAGCGCATCCAGGCGCCTTGCGCATCCTCGTGAAAGCTCGACTGACCGCGATAGTTGGAGGCATACAATGGCTCGAAACGGATCAGCGTGCGGGCGGCCTCGCGCACTGTGGGAGCCTGGGCGGCGGTCACGCCCGCCAGACCTGCATGCGCTAAACGACTGAGCTGGCCCATGTGCAAGCCGAGCCCGGGCTGGCCGGTAAGCTGTATGGCAGCATGCCCCAGGCGCATATAGCGTGGGATAGACAGTCGCGCACGCGCCTGACTCAGGCGGGCGGGGTCCAGACCGTATTGCTCGAGCAGTGGATCAGGATTCTTGCCTAAGCGAGTGACCGCACCGGCCAGACTCTGGATGTAGCCCACCGACAGGTCACCAAGGCGCAGGGTCAAGGTCGGCATCGTCAAAGCCAGAGGTTTATCAGGCGGGCACCGCCAGCGGGGCCATTGTCAGACGACGGTTCGGCAATTGTCTGACCTGCGTGGCTGGCAAAACTTTGCCCGGCAACGCCCTGATTCCAGAATTGCCCGCGCATGAACACGCTGACCCCTGCCTGTGCACTGCTTTGCGCTGGACGGCCGATCAGGGTCAGGCGATGCCAGGCTTCGCCCTCGCTTGGATTGTCGGCTGCCATATCGATGCTTGAGTGCCGAGGCTTGCGCCACGGTTCCGACCAAGTGGCCTTGCCGATCACAAAGGCAGGCACCGCAATCAGCTGCGCACCGCTCTGATTCAAGCGTGCGTAATTGTCCGCGTACCAACTGTCGCTACCGATCAGCACGGCCAGACGCCCTGCGGGCGTGTCGAGCACATTCAATGGTGCGTCGCTCGCCGTGTGCACGTAGCGTTTCTGAAAACGGTCCGGGTACAGCTGACGCTGAGGCTGGCCGAGCGGCTGGCCATCGCTGCCGAATGTCAGGCTGATGTTGTACAGGGCGCCTTTACCGACTTTCAACTGACCGTTTTCAACGCTTGGTTCCGGCAGCACAATCGAGCCTGCCACCAGTGTTATACCGAACTCTTTGGCCAGGCTGCCGAACAGTGCCTGGTAGTCGCGTGCCATCGATCGTGCCTTGAGGCGCAGATGGGCGTCATCCACACGGTCCCGGCCTTCGGCACTGAGCATCGCCGTGATGAATTGCAGCGGATTGCTCCAGGACAGCCAGTCCATCGCTTCATCGACTGTTGCTGCTTGATAAAGCTCATCCTTCTCGCCACTGGCGAACAGCCAGGTGCCGATATGCTCGGGGAGTACTACCACCGTTCTGTGGTTGATCAGCCCGTAATCGCGGGCCTGTTGCAGATAGGCGGCCAGCTTGCGGTGCAGTCGGTCAGTGTTCTGATAGTCCGTGGGGAACAGCTCCGGCTCGATGCCCAGCAGGTTTCCGCGTTCACTGGGCTCGCCTTCATTGATTGCCAGGCGAATGCGCAGATCAGACAGGTAGTGGCCCGCCGGACGTTGTCCGGTCCAGACTGCGTAACTGACAAGGCTGGCTAAGCTCAGCAGGATCAGACAGATGGCGAAGAGTTTGCGCATAAAAAGGCCGGCTGGCTGCCATCAGGGAATTGTCGACTAGGGTAGGACGGCGTCAGGCGCTTGCCAAGTGCCGCTGCGCGTTTGGATCAATAACTTGTCACTTTCGGTCATTGAGTGTGGGGCTGGATGCGTCTTTACTGTTGCCCATGAGAGGACCCGCAGAGGTCCTTGTTTTCCCGTGATTGACTCGATGGAGCTTCGCCATGACTGCTGCTCATTACCCGCACCTGCTGGCCCCGCTGGACCTGGGCTTCACAACCTTGCGCAACCGGACCTTGATGGGCTCGATGCACACTGGTCTTGAAGAGCGGCCGGGTGGTTTCGAGCGCATGGCGGCTTATTTTGCCGAGCGGGCACGCGGCGGGGTCGGGTTGATGGTGACCGGCGGGATCGCGCCCAACGAAGAGGGTGGCGTCTACGACGGTGCGGCAAAACTCACCAATGCCGAAGAGGCGGAGCAGCATCGCATCGTTACCCGTGCGGTCCACGAGGCTGGCGGCAAGATCTGCCTGCAGATCCTGCATGCCGGTCGCTACGCCTATAGCCGCAAGCAGGTTGCGCCGAGTGCTATCCAGGCACCGATCAACCCGTTCACGCCGCGTGAGCTGGACGAAGAGGGCATCGAAAAGCAGATCGCTGATTTCGTGACCTGTTCCACGCTGGCCCGCAGTGCCGGGTATGACGGTGTCGAAATCATGGGTTCGGAAGGCTATTTCATCAATCAATTCCTCGCCGCACATACCAACCACCGCACCGATCGCTGGGGCGGCAGCTATGAAAACCGCATGCGCCTGGCGGTCGAGATCGTTACGCGGGTGCGTGAGGCGGTCGGTGCGGATTTCATCATTATCTTTCGACTGTCGATGCTGGATCTTGTGGAGGGTGGTAGCACCTGGGAAGAGATCGTCCAGCTGGCCAAGGCGGTCGAGCAGGCGGGTGCGACGCTGATCAACACCGGGATCGGTTGGCACGAGGCACGTATTCCGACCATCGCCACCAAGGTGCCGCGTGCAGCGTTCAGCAAGGTCACTGCCAAACTGCGTGGTTCGGTGAAGGTGCCGCTGATCACTACCAACCGCATCAATACTCCGGAAGTTGCCGAGCGTATCCTCAGCGAAGGCGACGCCGACATGGTCTCGATGGCTCGTCCTTTTCTGGCCGACCCGGAATTCGTCAACAAGGCTGCGGCGGGGCACGCTGAACGGATCAACACCTGCATCGGCTGTAATCAGGCCTGCCTTGACCACACCTTCGGCGGCAAGCTCACCAGTTGCCTGGTCAACCCGCGCGCCTGTCACGAGACCGAGCTCAACTACCTGCCCACCCGGCAGGTGAAGAAAATTGCCGTGGTGGGTGCCGGTCCTGCCGGTCTGGCTGCTGCAACCGTTGCTGCACAGCGCGGACATGAGGTGACGTTGTTCGATTCGGCCAGCGAAATCGGCGGCCAGTTCAATATCGCCAAGCGCGTGCCGGGCAAGGAAGAGTTCTCCGAGACGCTGCGTTACTTCCGCAACAAAGTGGAAGAAACCGGCGTGCAATTGCGCCTTGGCACTCGCATAAAAGCCGAAGACTTGCTGGGGGCCGGCTTTGACGAGGTGATTCTGGCAACCGGCATCGCACCGCGCACTCCTGCCATCCCAGGTATCGATAACCAAAAAGTGCTCAGCTATCTGGATGTCATTTTGCAGCGCAAGCCGGTCGGGCGCAGCGTGGCAGTGATCGGCGCAGGCGGTATCGGTTTCGATGTGTCGGAATTTCTCGTGCATCAGGGCGTGGCCACCAGCCTGGATCGTGAGGCGTTCTGGAAGGAGTGGGGCATCGATACCATGCTTGAAGCGCGCGGCGGCGTGGCCGGGATCAAACCTGATGTGCACGCCCCGGCACGCCAGGTGTACCTGCTGCAACGCAAGAGCTCCAAGGTGGGCGACGGCCTGGGCAAGACCACCGGCTGGATTCACCGCACCGGGCTGAAAAACAAGCAGGTGCAGATGCTAAACAGTGTCCAGTACCTGAAAATCGACGATGCCGGGTTGCATATTCGCATTGGTGAAGACGGCGAGGAAAAGCTGCTGGCGGTAGATAACATTGTGATTTGCGCCGGGCAGGACCCGCTGCGCGAGCTGTATGACGATCTGGTCTCCGCCGGGCAAAGCGTCCATCTGATCGGCGGTGCAGACGTTGCCGCCGAGCTGGATGCCAAACGCGCTATCGATCAGGGTTCGCGTCTGGCCGCTGCGCTCTGATTGAGCTTGTCTGTAAACTGCGCGGATGATTGTTGACGCCCTTGACTGGCAGCCCACTGCTGCGCTGCAACGCTTGAACCTGCCCTGGCTGCAAGATGCCGGGGTCGAGGTAGCGATCCTGCGCCTGGACCTTATTGACTCGCTCATCAGCGGCAACAAATGGTTCAAGCTCAGCGAACACCTGACCCAGGCTGTCGAGGCGGGTGCAGAGGGATTGATCAGCCTGGGCGGCGCACACTCCAATCATCTCCATGCTCTGGCAGCAGCGGGCAGGCGCTTCGGTTTCCCGACGGTGGGCCTGTTGCGTGGTCACGCCCAGCAGACGCCGACGGTACTGGACCTGCAAGCTTTTGGCATGCAATTGCACTGGTTGGGCTATGCGGGTTATCGAGCACGACATGCTGCGGATTTCTGGCTGCCCTGGCAGGCGCAATATCCTGAGCTGTATCCGATTGCCGAAGGCGGTGGCGGGCTTGCCGGTGCGCTGGGCTGCGCAAGGTTGCGGGAGATGGTCGATAGCCAGCTCGGGCACCTTGGCTGGGACGATTATCACGGCTGGTGGCTGGCAGTCGGCACCGGCACAACGCTTGCCGGTTTGCTGTTGGCCGAGGCCGGCGCCCATCCGGTATATGGCGCGATGGCGGTGCCGGACGATCATGGCGTTGCTCAAAACATCGTGGCTGTGTTGAAAGAAGCCGCAGGGTCGCAGGCGAACGCCTCGCCGAACCTGCCCGCTGCCTGTGTCCTGCTGGCGGCCAGCCGGGGCGGTTTCGCCAGAACCGATGCCGCGCTGCTCGACTTCATCGCCAGCAGCGAGGCGCATAGCGGCGTACCTCTGGAGCCCTTGTACACCGGCAAGGCTTTGCTGGCCCTGCACGATGAGGTGCTGGCCGGTCGGTTCAAGTCAGGCAGCCGTCTGGTCCTCGTCCATACCGGTGGCCTGCAGGGGCGGCGCGCGATGGGCCTGTAAGCCTTGTGGCAGAGCCTTTGGCATGAATTCTGCGCAGATCGGTGGCGAGACGTCGGCCATGACTACGTGGATGACACTTCTGGAGTGAGGCATCCGGGTCGCTGTCTCGATAATTGGTCCATTCCAGATCAATACGCTGAGGTCAGCCATGACAACTACCGCCGTAGAGCAAGTCGATCCTGCCACGCTGAAAAAGGTCATCGTCGCGGCGGCCATCGGCAACTTCGTCGAATGGTTCGATTTCGCCGTGTACGGCTTTCTGGCAACCACCATCGCGCTGCAGTTTTTCCCAAGCGGTGACAGCAGCGCCGCGTTGTTGAAAACCTTCGCCGTGTTTGCCGTGGCCTTCGCATTCCGGCCATTGGGCGGGATTTTCTTTGGCATGCTGGGTGACCGCATCGGGCGCAAGAAGACCCTGGCGATGACCATCCTGTTGATGGCAGGCGCGACCACACTGATCGGTCTGTTGCCGACGTATGCGGCGATTGGCGTAATGGCGCCGATTCTGCTGACCGTGATTCGTTGTGCGCAGGGTTTCTCGGCCGGTGGCGAGTATGCCGGGGCCTGCGCCTACCTCATGGAGCACGCGCCACGCACGCAGCGGGCCTGGTACGGCAGCTTTGTGCCGGTGTCGACGTTTTCCGCCTTCGCTGCCGCGGCAGTGGTGGCTTACGCGCTGGAGTCGTCACTGTCGACCGAAGCCATGGGCAGTTGGGGCTGGCGCCTGCCGTTTCTGATTGCAGCGCCCTTGGGGTTGGTCGGCTTGTACTTGCGCTGGAAGCTCGACGAAACCCCGGCCTTTCAGGCTGTCACGCAAGAGCACGCCGTGGCTCACTCGCCACTCAAGGACACCTTGCGCCATCATGCAGCGGCCATGTGTTGTCTGGGAGCGTTCGTGTCGTTGACGGCGCTGTCGTTCTATATGTTCACCACTTACTTTGCGACCTACCTGCAAGTGGCCGGCGGGTTGAGCAGGGCGACGGCGCTGCTGGTTTCGTTGATCGCACTGGCCTTCGCCGCTGCTCTCTGTCCGCTGGCCGGTGCCTATTCGGATCGGGTAGGCCGTCGGGTCACCATGGCAACGGCCTGTACTCTGTTGATGGTCGTGGTGTTTCCGTCATTCCTGATGGCCAGCTCCGGCTCGTTCATTGCCTCGATCGTCGGGGTCATGCTGCTTGCTGTGGGCGCAGTGCTGTGCGGTGTAGTGACGGCAGCGCTGTTGTCGGAAACCTTCCCGACCCGCACCCGCTATACCGCCTCGGCAATCACCTACAACATGGCCTACACCCTGTTCGGGGGCACCGCGCCGCTGGTGGCGACCTGGCTGATCGGTGTCACGGGCAGCAACCTGTCGCCAGCGTTCTACCTCATTGCCGTAGCCGTATTGGCGATGGCTGGCGGCCTGGCCTTACCGGAGACCTCGAAAATCTCGCTGCATGATGTGCCCGTTGCAGGCGAAGAGCCGGTGATGGGATCGATTGCCTGAGCGTCACGATCGGCATGCCATATAAATAGCAGCTGCCAACGCAGTGCGTTTCAACCGCGATGGCACTGGCGACGCAGAGTGCGACCTTAGTGACAGGCCGAAGGAATCCGACGAAGTCGGGCCGGAAACAGGAGCGAGGGGCTTTGGTTACTATGGCCCCTCAAAGTAACTCGCCGAGGGGCGAAAAAGGTGACCTGAGTCGAACCCCAATCCACCTGACATCGCAGAACCGCTGTGCTCTCGGCCGCGTTCCCGCGCCATCAATTCAACAGCGCAGTCGTCTCGGGCACAAAGTCGAATGAGTTCAGACTGAAACCCTGCTCATCCACCTGCAACACCCAGCCCTGACGATCCCAGTCGCCCAGCACAATGCGTCTGGCTGCCTGATCGCCAATCTGCAACTTATGAATCGCGGGGCGATGAGTGTGGCCGTGGACTAAGGTGCGCACGCCGAACTGCTGCATGATCCGCGGCACCTCGTCTGGCGTCACATCGACAATATCATTGGCCTTCATACGGGTTTGCGCACGGCTTTCATTGCGCAACTTGCGCGCCAGCTTGTGACGGGTACCCAGCGGCAAATGGCGCAGAATGAAAAGCGTCAGCGGATGGCGCAGGTAACGGCGCATCCGGATGTAACCTTCATCGCGGGTGCACAGGCTATCGCCATGCATCAATAGCACGCGCTCACCGTTCAACTGCACGACGCTTGGATCGCTCAACAGGGTGCAACCCGCTGCCTTGCAGAAACCCTTGCCGATCATGAAGTCGCGGTTGCCGTGCATCAGAAAAATTCGTGTGCCGCTGTCACTCAATGCGCGCAGGGCCTTGCAGATTGAAAGCTGAAACGGTGACATGGCGTCGTCACCGATCCAGACTTCAAAGAAATCCCCGAGGATATACAGCGCTTCGGCTTCGCGGGCGCGGCCCGCGAGCAGATCCAGAAACGCCCGGGTAATGTCCGGGCGCTCCTGTTCAAGGTGCAGATCGGAGATCAGCAGTATCACTCAACGATCTCGGCTTTCTCGATGATCACGTCTTCTGCAGGTACGTCCTGATGACCGGCTTTGCTGGTAGTCGCAACGCCCTTGATCTTGTCGACGACATCAGTGCCTTCGATCACTTCACCGAATACAGCGTAACCCCAGCCCTGAACGGTCTTGGCGCTGTGGTTCAGGAAGGCGTTGTCAGCCACGTTGATGAAGAACTGCGCAGAGGCCGAATGCGGCTCCATGGTGCGGGCCATGGCGACGCTGTACTTCTTGTTCGGCAGACCGTTGTCGGCTTCGTTCTGGATGCTTGGGCGCTTGTCTTTCTTTTCTTTCATGCCAGGCTCGAAACCGCCGCCCTGAACCATGAAGTTACCGATTACACGGTGGAAAACCGTGTTTTCGTAGTGGCCAGCGTTAACGTATTCGATGAAGTTGGCTACAGTCAGTGGCGCCTTTTCTGCGTTCAGTTGCAGAACGATGTCGCCGTGGTTGGTGGTCAGCTTTACTTTGGACATGTGGAAAGTCGCTCTAATAGTCATGCATGAATGGGCACATTATGACCCTGACGCGCAGTTTACGGACGAGGTTACATTTTTCAGCGCTTTTGCAGCTTTTATGCCCTCAAATGTGCACTCTGTTGTCAGGGACTTGACAGCTTCGGCTATGATAAGCGCTTTGATTTAGTCGGCCTACCCTGGCCGCGCACGTATGTCCAAGGATCCTATGAGCAAGCCCACTCCAGAACCCGCTGCCCATTCCAAGGCAGGCCCAGCCGTACCGACCAATTTCCTGCGTCCAATCGTGCAGGCAGACCTGGACTCGGGCAAGCACAGTAAAATCATCACGCGTTTTCCGCCAGAGCCCAACGGTTACCTGCACATCGGTCACGCCAAGTCGATCTGCGTGAACTTCGGTCTGGCCAAGGAGTTCGGTGGCGATACGCACCTGCGTTTCGATGACACCAACCCGGCCAAGGAAGACCAGGAATACATCGACGCCATCATGAGCGACGTCAAGTGGCTGGGCTTCGAGTGGGCGGGCGAAGTGCGCTACGCCTCGCAGTATTTCGACCAGTTGCACGACTGGGCGGTCGAGCTGATCAAGGCAGGCAAGGCTTACGTTGACGATCTGACCCCCGAGCAGGCCCGCGAATACCGCGGCACCCTGACCGAGCCGGGCAAGAACAGTCCGTTCCGTGAGCGCAGCGTCGAGGACAACCTCGACCTGTTCGCGCGTATGAAGGCTGGTGAATTCGAAGATGGCGCTCGTGTACTGCGTGCCAAAATCGACATGGCCTCGCCGAACATGAACCTGCGTGACCCGATCATCTACCGCATTCGTCATGCGCATCACCATCAGACCGGCGACAAGTGGTGCATCTACCCGATCTATGACTTCACCCACGGTCAGTCGGATGCCCTTGAAGGCATCACCCACTCGATCTGCACCCTGGAGTTCGAAAGCCATCGTCCGCTGTACGACTGGTTCCTCGACAACCTGCCGGTGCCGTGCAAACCGCGTCAGTATGAGTTCTCGCGGCTGAACCTGAACTACACCATCACCAGCAAGCGCAAGCTCAAGCAACTGGTTGACGAGAAACACGTCAGTGGCTGGGATGACCCGCGCATGTCGACGCTGTCCGGTTTTCGTCGTCGTGGCTACACGCCGAAATCGATTCGCAATTTCTGCGAAATGATCGGCACCAACCGCTCTGACGGGGTGGTCGATTTCGGTATGCTCGAATTCAGCATTCGCGACGACCTGGACCACAGCGCGCCGCGCGCCATGTGTGTGCTGCGCCCCTTGAAAGTGGTCATCACCAACTACCCGGAAGGTCAGGTCGAGAAGCTGGAACTGCCGCGCCATCCGAAAGAAGACCTGGGCATGCGCGAGCTGCCGTTTTCGCGGGAGATCTACATCGATCGCGACGATTACATGGAAGAGCCGCCAAAAGGCTACAAACGTCTTGAACCCAATGGTGAAGTACGTTTGCGTGGCAGCTATGTGATTCGCGCCGACGAAGCGATCAAGGACGCAGAGGGCAACATCGTAGAACTGCGTTGCTCCTACGATCCGGACACCCTGGGCAAGAACCCTGAAGGCCGCAAGGTCAAGGGCGTTGTGCACTGGGTGCCAGCGGCCGAGAGCGTTGAATGCGAAGTGCGTCTGTATGACCGCCTGTTCCGCTCCGCCAACCCGGAAAAAGCCGAAGACGGCGCGAGCTTTCTGGACAATATCAACCCCGATTCCCTGCAAGTGCTGACCGGTTGTCGTGCTGAACCATCATTGGGACACGCGCAACCGGAAGACCGTTTCCAGTTCGAACGCGAAGGTTATTTCTGCGCGGACATCAAGGACTCGAAACCCGGTCAACCAGTCTTCAACCGCACGGTCACGTTGCGGGATTCCTGGACCTGAGATATGTCCGAGGGGCAGATAGTGCTTTCTATTTACAACACGCTCACCAAGAGCAAAGAAGTATTCAAACCGCTGGATGGCAACAAGGTGCGCATGTACGTCTGCGGGATGACCGTGTACGACTACTGCCATCTGGGCCATGGCCGCAGCATGGTGGCGTTCGATCTGGTGACTCGCTGGTTGCGCTTCAGCGGTTACGAGCTGACTTATGTGCGCAACATCACCGATATTGACGACAAGATCATCAATCGTGCGCGTGACAACGGTGAGTCGTTCGACGCGCTGACTGCGCGCATGATCGACGCCATGCACGAGGACGAGGCGCGCCTCAATATCCTCAAGCCGGACATGGAGCCGCGTGCCACCGATCACATCGCTGGCATGCACGCGATGATCCAGACCCTGATCGACAAGGGCTATGCCTACGCTCCGGGTAACGGCGACGTGTATTACCGTGTGGGCAAGTTTCAGGGCTACGGCAAGCTGTCGCGCAAGAAGATAGAAGACCTGCGCATCGGCGCGCGGATCGAAGTGGATGAGTCCAAGGAAGACCCACTGGACTTCGTGCTCTGGAAAGGCGTCAAGCCTGGCGAGCCGAGCTGGGAGTCGCCATGGGGCGCAGGGCGTCCGGGCTGGCATATCGAATGCTCGGTGATGTCGACCTGCTGCCTGGGTGACACCTTCGATATTCATGGTGGCGGCAGCGATCTGGAGTTTCCGCACCATGAAAACGAAATTGCCCAAAGCGAAGCGGCCACCGGCAAGACCTACGCCAATGCCTGGTTGCACTGCGGGATGATTCGCATCAATGGCGAGAAGATGTCCAAGTCCTTGAACAACTTCTTCACCATCCGCGACGTGCTGGAGAAATACCATCCGGAAGTGGTGCGTTACCTGCTGGTATCCAGCCACTACCGCAGCGCGATCAACTACTCCGAAGACAGCCTGCGTGAGTCGAAGGCGGCGCTGGAACGCTTCTATCACGCGCTCAAGGGGTTGCCGGTTGCCGAGCCTGCGGGTGGGGAGGCGTTCGTCGAGCGTTTCAGCACGGCGATGAATGATGATTTCGGCACGCCGGAAGCGTGTGCGGTACTGTTCGAAATGGTCCGTGAGATCAACCGCCTGCGTGAATCCGATGTCACCGCAGCGGCGGGTCTGGCGGCGCGCTTGAAGCAGTTGGCCAGTGTGCTGGGTGTTCTGCAGCTCGAAGCCGACGACTTTTTGCGTGCAGGCGCGGAAGGGCGGGTCGATGCAGCGCAAGTGGAAGCGCTGATTCAGGCACGTCTGGCTGCACGCGCGGCGAAGGACTGGGCCGAATCCGACCGGATTCGCGACCAGATCACCGCCATGGGCGTACTGCTGGAAGACGGCAAGGGCGGCACGACCTGGCGTCTGGCGGACTGATCAAGTAAGGCGGCTAGTGACGCGGAACGTCACGAAGTGCATTCCCACGCGGAGCATGGGAATGAAATGACCCGGGAGACTATCGTGCCCATGCTCTGCGTGGGCATGCTGGTCTGGACGCTCCGCGTCCGATCCTCGATGTGCGGTCTGCCGAAAGCCAAAAACTAGACAATCCGCTGTTCCCGCAACCGCTTGTACAGCGTGTTGCGGCTTACCCCCAGACGTTTTGCCAGCTGTGAAATATTTCCGCCAGCCGCTTGAAACAGTTGGCTCAGGTCTTCTGTCGTGTGAAGGCGCACAGTGGATTCCTGAGTTTTCACCGGCTCTCGGCAGTCCTCATCCATGCCCATATCCAGCAGAAAATCCTCCGGCAAGTGCTCGGTACTGATCGGCTGTTCATCTGCCAAAGCCAGCGCCACCTGAATCACGCTGTTGAGCTGACGAATGTTGCCCGGCCATGGGTGATGTTCGAATAGCTCGAGAACCTCTCTGGAAAACCCTGCCCGTTGATGAGCGTCGCGATGCCGTTCCCAAATACGCTGGATGAGTGCATGTTTGTCGGTGCGCTCGCGCAACGGCGGCAACTCGATGTTGAGCCCACTGATTCGATAATAAAGGTCCTGGCGAAAGTGCCCCGTCTGAACCTGATCGCGCAGGCTGCGATTGGTGGCTGAAATCAGGCGTATGTCTACCGGATATAATTCACTGCTGCCCAACGGCTGAACGCAGCGCTCTTGAAGCACACGCAGCAATCGCGCCTGTACCGGCAGGGGCATGTCACCGACTTCATCCAGAAACAGCGTGCCTTTGTCGGCTTTGCGAATCAGGCCAATGCTGCCTTTTTGACTGGCACCAGTGAACGCCCCTCTTTCATAGCCAAATAGCTCGGCCTCGACCAGTTCGGCCGGGATCGCCGCGCAGTTGACAGCGATCAGCGGCTGAGTGGTGCGAGTACTGGCTTGATGCAGGGCTTTGACAAACACTTCCTTGCCGACCCCGGTTTCCCCGTGGATCAGCAGCGGGATGTCTTTTTCCAGCAGCCGCTGCGCCTGATTCACGGCTTTCTCGATTTTTGCATCACCCAGGCTGATCGCCTCCAGATCCAGGCTCCGCGGCGCGACAGGTGCCTGAGCCGGTTGGACGCTGTGCAGCTTCAGCGGCTTGCGGGTCGGACGCTTGAGCAGACATTGAAAGCGATTGTTGCCAAACGCGTGCAGTGCAAACGGCCGCGCTTCTGTCTCGCTGAGCAGTTGCAGGATAGGGCACTTGAACAGCGTTTCGATACTGGCACCGGACGGCGTCGTCCCCAACAAATTGTCAGCGCGTCGATTGGCGCAAAGGATCTGGCCGCTTTCATCAAAAATCAGCAGGCCTGCCCATTGGCTGTCGAGATTGTTCAGGCCCGTATTGAAAATCAGCTGATAGTGCGAGTCGCGGAACTGATCGAGGATCAGTCGGTTTTCCACCGACTGGCTCATCATTTTGACCATACCCAGCGTATGCGAGGGGGGCAGGAAACTGTCGCTGGACACATCCAGCACGGCAATGATGCGTCGATCAGCATCGAAAATCGGTGAAGCTGAACCGGTCATGAAGCGATTAGCCTTGAGGAAGTGCTCGTCCGGTTCAATGTGAATGGCCTGCTCACAGGCCAGTGCTGTGCCGATGGCATTAGTGCCGGTGCCCCGTTCGCTCCAGCTCGCGCCAGCCATGAAGCCCTGTGCCTGAGAGGACTCGACGAAGCGTTGCGCGCCCCAGGATTTGAGCAACTGGCCTTGAGGGTCGGCCAGCAGAATCAGGCAATTGGAGTTGCTTAGAATGTTTTCGTAAACCGGCAGGACTTCCTGATGGGTGGTCTGCACCAGCCCGTGATGGCGCTCCAGCAGCCTGGAAACCTCAGCGCCCGGCAGTTGGCCGAATGAAGGACGCGTCTGATGGCTGAGACCGAAATCCCGGCAGCGCCTCCATGAATCCTGAATGATGATGTCGTGAACGAGCGAAGCGCTGGATTGAGACATGAGGATGCCTGCGAATATGACGTGTTGTTTTTGTTTTTAGGTCCCGTCGGCGTGACCATCCTTGCCCGCAACGTCCGTCCAGTGTCGTTCAGTTTTGTTCAAAGTCAATGTTCATTTTGTTCAAGTGTTCAGTGTTTACTGTTCATTATTGTTCAGCTGTGAAAGGGCTTTCGCCCACTGAATACGGGGGAAGGCTCTGTTTCGGGGCTCGCAAGCAATCTGGCCGAACTGGCACGAATGTCGCTATCTGCAAATAGTCACGCATTCACCCTTAAGAAAAAAACAACAAAGGGCACGCCATGTCTCTCACGCTGGAGCACGTCAGTCGCGCGGTCGATGGTCAGGTCTGGATCGACGACGCTTCCCTGAGCTTTGAGCCAGGATCTTTCAACGTTCTGCTGGGGCGAACCCTGTCCGGCAAAACCAGCCTGATGCGCCTGATGGCCGGGCTGGACAAGCCTGACAGCGGGCGGGTGCTGATGAACGGGGTCGACGTTACAAATCGACCAGTTCGTCTGCGCAACGTCTCGATGGTTTATCAGCAGTTCATCAATTACCCAAGCATGACGGTGTTCGAAAACATCGCCTCGCCGCTGCGTCAGGCCGGTCTGTCCAAGGATGTTATCCACAGCCGTGTGCAGGAAACCGCGAAGATGCTGCGCATCGAAAAATTCCTGCAACGCCATCCCCTCGAACTGTCCGGTGGGCAGCAGCAGCGCACCGCTATGGCCAGAGCGCTGGTCAAGGACGCTGAACTGATCCTCTTCGATGAACCGCTGGTCAACCTCGATTACAAGCTGCGTGAAGAGCTGCGTCAGGAAATGCGCGAGCTGTTTGCAGCCCGCCATACCATCGCAATCTATGCCACTACCGAGCCCAATGAAGCGCTGGCGCTGGGTGGCACCACCACCATTCTGCATGAAGGGCGGGTGGTGCAGAGCGGCAAGACTCCCGAGGTCTATCACCGGCCGAGCACGGTATTGGCGGCCGAGTTGTTCTCTGAACCGCCGATCAACCTGATGCCGGGTCGAATAGACGGTAATGAGGTCAGCTTCGCCAACTTTGTGCATTTCCCGCTTAACGTCGACCTGCGGGCCGTCGGGGATGGTGAGTACCGCTTTGGTGTGCGCCCCAGCCATTTGAGCCTTGTGCCTTCCAACGATGATGATCTGGAGCTGGCGGTCACCGTCGAGCTGGCAGAAATCAGCGGCTCGGAAACCTTTCTGCATGTGCGAAACGAGCTGTTTTCACTGGTTTTGCATCTGCCGGGGGTGCATGCCTACGACGTTGACGCATCGATTCGGGTGTACATCCCGACTCACAAATTATTTGTATTCGATCAGCAGGGCGGCCTGATTCAGGCGCCGGGCCTGCGCATGGCGAGGGTTGCCTGATGGCCGAGATCCGCTTGCAGAACCTGGCGCACAGTTACAGCGCCAAGCCTGGTCCTGACGATTATGCAATTCGCGAGATGAGCCACATCTGGGAGCAGGGCGGGGCTTACGCGCTGCTCGGGCCGTCCGGCTGCGGCAAGTCAACGTTGCTCAATATTATTTCAGGGCTGCTCAGTCCCTCTCAAGGGCAAGTGCTGTTCGACTCGAAAGTGGTCAACGAACTGCCCCCGGAGCGTCGCAACATCGCTCAGGTTTTCCAGTTTCCAGTGATCTACGACACCATGACCGTGTTCGATAACTTGGCTTTTCCGTTGCGCAATCAGGGCCTGGACGAGGCGCGGATTCTCATCAAGGTCAATGAAATTGCCGATGTCCTGGACCTGCAGCCGCTGCTGAAAAAGAAAGCGCGCAACCTCAGCGCGGACGAAAAGCAGAAAGTCTCCATGGGTCGCGGGCTGGTGCGCGATGACGTGTCGGCGATCCTCTTCGACGAACCGCTGACCGTGATTGACCCGCACTTGAAGTGGAAGCTGCGGCGCAAGCTCAAGCAGATCCACGAGCAGTTCAATATCACCATGGTTTACGTCACCCACGATCAACTGGAGGCGTCGACTTTCGCCGACAAGATCGCCGTGATGTATGGCGGACAGATTGTGCAGTTCGGCACGCCGCGGGAGCTGTTTGAAAAGCCTTCGCACACCTTTGTCGGCTATTTCATCGGCAGCCCTGGCATGAACCTGATTGACGTTACGCCTCAACCGGGCGGTGTCGGTTTTGCCGACATTCATCTGCCGCTGCCTGAGTCGTTGCAGCAAAAGCTTGCCAGTACACCGTGGAAAAGCCTGAAAGTGGGCATTCGTCCAGAGTTCGTGCATGTCTGGGACGGGCCTTACGACGATGCGATGTGCGCCGACGTGACCTATGTGGAAGACCTCGGTACCTACAAGATCATTACCCTGAAACTGGCCGGGCAACTGCTCAAGGTTCGTTTGCAGGAAGACAAACCGGTGCCGCACGGCCAGGCCTGGATCAGCTTTCCAGGGCAATGGCTGATGCTCTATGCCGACGATTACCTGCTTGAAGCCGGCCCGGCCAGTGAGGTGTCCCATGCGTAAGGTGCAGAACAACAAAGCCTGGTGGCTGGTGATGCCGGTGTTTTTGCTGGTGGCATTCAGCGCGATTATCCCGATGATGACTGTGGTCAACTACTCGGTGCAGGACATCTTCGACCAGTCCAGCCGCTATTTTGTTGGTACTGACTGGTTCCGTCAGGTCTTGCAGGACCCGCGCCTGCACGATTCGCTGCTGCGCCAGTTCATTTACTCGGGTTGTGTACTGCTGATCGAGATCCCGCTGGGTATCGCGATTGCCCTGACCATGCCCACCAAAGGCCGCTGGTCTTCGCTGTGCCTGATTGTGATGACCATTCCGTTGCTGATTCCGTGGAACGTGGTCGGTACTATCTGGCAGATCTTCGGCCGTGGCGATATCGGCTTGCTGGGTTATACGCTGAACAACGTGCTGGGCATCAACTACAACTACGCCGCCAACGCTTCGGATGCCTGGGTGACAGTGTTGGTCATCGATGTCTGGCACTGGACCTCGCTGGTGGCCTTGCTGTGCTATTCAGGGTTGCGAGCCATTCCGGATGTCTACTATCAGGCGGCGCGGATTGATCGTGCCTCCGGCTGGGCCATCTTTCGGCACATCCAGCTGCCGAAGATGAAAAGCGTGCTATTGATCGCGGTGATGCTGCGCTTCATGGACAGCTTCATGATCTACACCGAGCCGTTCGTGCTCACCGGTGGCGGTCCTGGCAACTCCACCACCTTCCTCAGTCAGACCCTGACCACAATGGCGCTCGGGCAGTTCGACCTGGGGCCTGCGGCGGCGTTCTCGCTGGTGTATTTCCTGATCATTCTGTTGGTGTCATGGGTGTTCTACACCGCCATGACTCACAGCGAAAAGAATTGAGGGGCTGGTCATGAGTCTGCGCAAAATCATACCGCTGTGGATTTACCTGTTGTTTCTTCTGGTGCCGATCTACTGGCTGATCAACATGTCGTTCAAGACCAATACCGAGATCCTCGGTGGCCTGACCCTGTGGCCGCAGGACTTTACCCTGGCCAACTACAAGGTGATTTTCACCGACGAAAGCTGGTACAGCGGTTATCTGAACTCGCTGTACTACGTGTGCCTCAATACCGTGATATCGCTGAGCGTTGCGCTTCCGGCAGCCTACGCGTTCTCTCGCTATCGTTTTCTCGGCGACAAGCACCTGTTCTTCTGGCTGCTGACCAATCGCATGGCACCACCGGCCGTGTTCCTGCTGCCGTTTTTCCAGCTCTACTCGTCCATTGGCCTGTTTGACACGCACATCGCCGTTGCACTGGCGCATTGCTTGTTCAACGTTCCGCTGGCGGTATGGATTCTGGAGGGCTTCATGTCCGGCGTTCCCAAGGAAATCGATGAAACGGCCTACATCGACGGTTATAGCTTTCCGAAGTTTTTCGTGAAGATTTTCATTCCGCTGATTGGCTCGGGTATCGGTGTTACCGCGTTTTTCTGCTTCATGTTCTCCTGGGTCGAGCTCCTGCTGGCGCGCACCCTGACATCGGTCAATGCCAAACCGATTGCTGCGGTAATGACTCGCACGGTCTCGGCGTCGGGTATCGATTGGGGAGTGCTGGCGGCGGCGGGGGTGTTGACTATTCTGCCGGGTATGCTGGTGATCTGGTTCGTTCGCAACCATGTGGTCAAGGGCTTTGCTCTTGGTCGTGTCTGAGGAGTCGAAAAAATGGAGTGGATGTCCTGGACACTGCCCACTGCGGCCTTTTTCATCAGCATCGCATTGCTTCTGGCGGGGATGACCGTATGGGAGTTGCGCTCGGCAAGTATCGAGCGCCGTGGTTTTCTGCCGATTGCCACCACGCGTGGCGACCGTTTGTTCATTGGGCTTCTGGGTAGCGCTTACCTGCATTTGCTGGTGATAGGCGCGACCGACTGGAGTGTCTGGATCGCTTCAGGGGCCTCCCTGGTGTGGCTGTTGGTGGTGATGCGTTGGGGTTAGAGGGCGGCCGGGCGCGATTGCCGGGGTGATCCGGTCGGCGATATTCGAAAAGCGGGACTACATAAAAGCAACATTGGAGATGACTATGTTCAATAAGAAAAACAAGCTGCAACATAGCGTGACGCTGGCGACCATGATGATGCTCAGCGGGTTGAGTGTTTCGGCGTGGGCAGATCAGTACGAAGATGCGGCGAAGAAGTGGGCGGCCAGTGAATTCAAGCCGAGTACGCTTTCCGATGCAGAACAGTTGAAAGAGCTGGAGTGGTTCATCAAGGCCGCCGAGCCGTTCCGTGGCATGGACATCAAGGTGGTGTCGGAAACCCTGACCACCCACGAGTACGAATCGAAAACCCTGGCCAAGGCCTTCACTGAAATCACTGGTATCAAAGTCACCCATGACCTGCTGCAAGAGGGTGATGTGATCGAAAAACTGCAAACCGCCATGCAGTCGGACAAAAGTATTTACGACGGCTGGGTCAACGACTCGGACCTGATCGGGACACACTTCCGCTACGGCAAGGCACTGTCGCTGACCGACCTGATGGCCAGTCCGGAAGGCAGCAAGGTCACCTCGCCGACTCTGGACCTGAAAGACTTCATCGGCACCTCGTTCACCACCGCGCCGGACGGCAAGCTTTACCAGCTGCCTGATCAGCAATTCGCCAACCTGTACTGGTTCCGTGCCGACTGGTTCGAACGTCCCGACCTGAAAAAGAAGTTCAAGGACAAGTACGGCTATGAGCTGGGCGTCCCGGTCAACTGGTCTGCCTACGAAGACATTGCCAAATTCTTCAGCGAAGACGTCAAGGAGATCGACGGCAAGAAAGTCTTCGGGCACATGGATTACGGCAAGAAGGACCCGTCGCTGGGCTGGCGCTTCACCGATGCCTGGTTCTCCATGGCTGGCAGCGGCGACAAGGGCTTGCCTAACGGTCTGCCTGTGGACGAGTGGGGCATCCGCGTCGAGGATTGCCACCCGGTCGGCTCCAGCATTACCCGCGGTGGCGACACCAACGGGCCGGCAGCGGTATTCGCGACTCAGAAATACATCGACTGGCTGAAAGCCTACGCACCGCCTGAAGCTGCGGGTATGACCTTTTCGGAGTCCGGTCCGGTTCCGTCGCAGGGTAACGTCGCGCAACAGATCTTCTGGTACACCGCCTTTACTGCCGACATGACCAAGCCGGGCCTGTCGGTCATGAACGCAGATGGCACGCCGAAATGGCGCATGGCCCCGTCACCCAAAGGGCCGTACTGGAAAGAAGGCATGAAGCTCGGTTATCAGGACGTGGGCTCATGGACCTTCCTGAAGTCTTCCGACGAGAAGAAGCGCCTGGCGGCCTGGCTGTATGCGCAGTTCGTGACCTCGAAAAGTGTTTCGCTGAAGAAAACCATTGTCGGTCTGACGCCGATTCGCGAGTCGGACATCAATTCCAAGGAGATGACCGCGCTGGCACCCAAGCTGGGAGGTCTGGTGGAGTTCTATCGCAGCCCGGCCCGCGTTCAATGGTCGCCTACCGGCACCAACGTGCCTGACTATCCGAAGCTGGCACAGCTGTGGTGGAGCCATGTGGCCGAGGCGGTCACGGGCGAGAAGAGTGCGCAGGAGGCCCTCGACGGTCTGGCCAAGGACCAGGATGCAATCATGACGCGCATCGAACGTTCCAAGGTTCAGGAAGCCAGCAAGTGTGCGCCGAAGATGAATCCGGAAACCACTGCGGAAGCCTGGTACAAGAACGCCGAAGAGAGCAACGGCAAATTCCTCGCGCCACAGCGCAAGCTGGCCAACGAGAAACCCAAGGGTGAAACCATCGCCTACGCTGACCTGCTGAAAAGCTGGGAGGCTGGCAAGAAGTAAGGTTTTGTCGAGGTAAAAAAACGGCACCTTGAAGGTGCCGTTTTTTATTGCTGCAGGCTGATCAGTCGTGCAGGGTTTCTGCGGCGTACAGCGTGTTTTCCAGCAGGCAGGCGCGGGTCATGGGGCCAACGCCGCCCGGAACCGGAGTGATCCAGCCGGCGCGGGGCAGGGCAGTCTCGTAAACCACGTCGCCAACCAGCTTGCCATCGTCCTGACGGTTGATGCCGACGTCGATGACAATCGCGCCGGGCTTGATCCATTCGCCCTTGACCAGGCCGGGCTTGCCAGCGGCAACCACCACCAGATCGGCACGGCTTACATGGCCTGCCAGATCCTTGGTGAAACGGTGGGTCACGGTGACGGTGCAGCCCGCCAGCAGCAATTCCATGGCCATGGGGCGGCCGACAATGTTCGACGCGCCAACCACCACAGCATCCAGCCCGTACAGATCGACTCCGGTGCTTTCCAGCAGGGTAATGATCCCTTTGGGTGTGCACGGTCGCAGCAGGGGAATGCGCTGGGCCAGACGGCCGACGTTATAAGGATGGAAACCGTCCACGTCCTTGTCAGGGCGGATGCGTTCCAGCAGCAGCGATGCGTCCAGATGGGCTGGCAAAGGCAATTGCAGGAGGATGCCGTCGACAGCGGCGTCTTCATTGAGGCGGTCGATCAGATCGGTCAGTGCGGTCTGAGTGGTCTCAGCGGGCAAGTCGTAGGCCTGGGAGATAAAGCCGACTTCCTCGCAGTCCTTGCGCTTGTGAGAGACATAGACCTGAGAGGCAGGGTCGCTGCCGACCAGAATCACCGCGAGGCCCGGCGTACGCAGACCTTGCTGGCTACGTTCGGCGACACGTTTGGCGATCTGCTGGCGCAGGCTGGCGGCGATCGCCTTGCCGTCGATTAGTTTTGCAGTCATGACGCGTGATTAACCATCGAGAGGAAATAAAATGAGCGCGCATTCTCGCATGACATGGCGCGAGGGCAAAGGCGATTGCTTTGTATATTCCGCTAACTCCTTTATCTAGCTGAATTTTTTTCAAAAAAAAGGTTGACGACCCCAGGGGCCGTCTATAAGATTCGTCGCACTTGCCGGGCAGAGCCCAGCACTGGTTAAGCTAGCACTGGTTGATTAGGTCAGGCAGAGTTGCAAATCAGCTCGGTGTGATTGAAAGCCTTTTAGTTTGTTATCGCAAGAATACAAATTATATAAGTGCCCGTAGCTCAGCTGGATAGAGCATCCGCCTTCTAAGCGGATGGTCGCAGGTTCGAGTCCTGCCGGGTGCGCCATTTAAGGCAGCTTTGGCACAGCAAGTAAGTTTTATCGTCACGCGCAATATGGTGGGCGTAGCTCAGTTGGTAGAGCACAGGATTGTGACTCCTGCGGTCGTGGGTTCGAACCCCATCGTCCACCCCATATTAAGAAGGGCGCCAGATTCATAGTCTGGCGCCTTTGCTTTAAAAATCTGAAATGCGGATGTGGTGGAATTGGTAGACACACTGGATTTAGGTTCCAGCGCCGCAAGGTGTGAGAGTTCGAGTCTCTCCGTCCGCACCAGGATAACTGTAGTCGAGTGGTAACGCTTCGGTTGCAAAAGCTACAAAAAGAAAGCCGCCTAGTGCGGCTTTTTTTGTTTTGGCGTATTCGTTCCATCGCCTCGCGGGTCCGGCGGCCCTATTGCCGCCGGTCGAGTGGGGCGTGCTATGTAGATGGATTCGGTCATCGTCCGGCGCAGAGGTTTCCTTATATAGGGGCCGTGCCAGACACGTCGCGAGTGATGCGAGGTGTTTTCCTTTCTCCTCCGGCTGTAGTCCGATTCCTTCTTGTTAACCCGCCCTTTTTCAGTAGGGTGACTTCTTGAGTTTGACCCACTAGAATGCATGCCCTTGATTCTGGGGTCGGAAACGGCCGGCTAACGTCTGTGCAACGAGGAATATCCATGCAAGTTTCTGTTGAAAATACTTCCGCTCTTGAGCGCCGCATGACCATTGGCGTGCCTGCCGAACGCATCGAGACTGAAGTCAACAAGCGTCTGCAGCAGACCGCACGCAAAGCCAAGATCCCGGGCTTCCGCCCAGGCAAGGTGCCTATGAGCGTGATCCGTCAGCGTTATGAAGACGGCGCACGTCAGGAAGCACTGGGCGATCTGATTCAGGCTACTTTCTACGAAGCTGTGGTTGAGCAGAAGCTGAACCCGGCCGGTGCTCCTGCTGTAGAGCCGAAATCTTTCGAAAAAGGCAAAGACCTGGAATACGTGGCTACTTTCGAAGTATTCCCGGAATTCACCGTTGCCGGTTTCGACACCATCGCCGTAGAGCGCCTGTCTGCCGACGTGGCGGACAGCGATCTGGACAACATGCTGGAAGTACTGCGCAAGCAGAACGTTCGTTTTGAAGTGGCCGACCGTGCTGCCCAGAACGAAGACCAGCTGAACATCGATTTCGTGGGCAAGGTCGACGGCGAAGTGTTCGCTGGCGGTTCTGCTACGGCTACCCAGCTGGTGCTGGGTTCCGGTCGCATGATTCCTGGTTTCGAAGACGGTCTGGTTGGCGCCAAGGCTGGCGAAGAGCGCGTTCTGAACGTGACCTTCCCCGAGGACTATCAGAACCTTGAGCTGGCCGGCAAGGCTGCCGAGTTCACCGTGACCGTCAATACCGTTTCCGAGCCAAAGCTGCCTGAGCTGAACGAAGAGTTCTTCAAGCAGTTCGGTATCAAGGAAACCGGTATCGAAGGCTTCCGCACCGAGGTTCGCAAGAACATGGAGCGCGAGCTGCGTCAGGCGATCAAGTCCAAGGTCAAGAATCAGGTCATGGACGGTCTGCTGGCTGCCAACCCGATCGAAGTGCCTAAAGCGCTGCTGGAAAACGAAGTCAACCGTCTGCGCGTCCAGGCTGTTCAACAGTTCGGCGGCAACATCAAGCCAGACCAGTTGCCGGCTGAGCTGTTCGAAGAGCAGGCCAAGCGTCGCGTCGAGCTGGGTCTGATCGTTGCCGAGGTCGTCAAGCAGTTCGACCTCAAGCCTGATGATGCTCGCGTACGTGAAATGATTCAGGAAATGGCATCCGCCTATCAGGAGCCTGAGCAGGTTGTTGCCTGGTACTACAAGAACGAGCAGCAAATGAACGAGGTACGTTCTGTTGTGCTTGAAGAGCAAGTTGTAGATACTGTTTTGCAGAAAGCTAGCGTGACCGACAAATCGGTCTCCTACGAAGAAGCTGTCAAGCCGGTGGAAGCTCCAAAAGCCGACTGATTTCTCTTTTCGTGCGAAAACACCCACAAGCCAGCCTTCGCGCTGGCTTGTGCGTATTCAAGACTCGACTATTTGGGAGTGAATGCAGGACATGTCCCGCAATTCTTATATTCAGCAGAACTCTGACATCCAGGCCGCTGGCGGCCTGGTCCCGATGGTTATCGAGCAGTCCGCCCGTGGCGAACGCGCCTATGACATCTATTCGCGCCTTCTCAAGGAGCGAGTCATCTTTATGGTTGGTCCGGTAGAGGACTACATGGCCAACCTTATCGCGGCACAACTGCTCTTCCTTGAAGCGGAAAACCCGGACAAGGATATCCATCTCTACATCAACTCGCCGGGCGGTTCGGTGACAGCAGGCATGTCGATCTACGACACCATGCAGTTCATCAAGCCGGACGTTTCGACTATCTGTATCGGTCAGGCTTGCAGCATGGGTGCATTCCTGCTGGCCGGTGGTGCAGAAGGCAAGCGTCATTGCCTGCCCAACTCGCGGATGATGATTCACCAGCCGCTGGGCGGTTTCCAGGGTCAGGCGTCGGATATCGACATCCATGCCAAGGAAATCCTGCACATTCGTCATCGTCTCAACTCGCTGCTGGCGCATCACACCGGCCAGAGCCTCGAAACCATCGAGCGCGACACCGAGCGTGACAACTTCATGAGCGCAGAGCGTGCGGCTGAATACGGCCTGATCGACTCCGTGATCAACAAGCGTCAAATGCCTGCCTAAGCGGCTCAAAATGTAGGGGGTCGGCACAACCGACCGCCTGCGGACTTGAAAAAGCCCGCAATAGCCTTCATCTTGTGTTGCAAGCCTACCGGATTGGATCGATCGAATGACTGACACCCGCAACGGCGAGGACAACGGCAAATTGCTCTATTGCTCCTTCTGTGGCAAAAGCCAGCATGAAGTGCGCAAATTGATTGCCGGCCCCTCGGTCTTTATCTGCGACGAGTGCGTCGACCTGTGCAACGACATCATCCGCGAGGAGGTGCAGGAAGCACAGGCCGAAAGCAGCGCGCATAAATTGCCTTCGCCTAAAGAAATCAGCGGCATCCTTGACCAGTATGTAATCGGTCAGGAACGTGCCAAAAAGGTCCTCGCAGTAGCGGTGTACAACCACTACAAGCGTCTGAACCAGCGCGACAAGAAGAACGACGACGTTGAACTGGGCAAGAGCAACATCCTGCTGATCGGCCCTACGGGCTCCGGCAAGACGCTGCTGGCCGAAACACTGGCCCGTCTGCTCAATGTGCCGTTCACCATCGCTGACGCCACCACCCTGACCGAAGCCGGTTATGTGGGTGAGGACGTTGAAAACATTATCCAGAAGCTGTTGCAGAAATGTGATTACGATGTCGAGAAGGCCCAGATGGGCATTGTCTACATCGATGAAATCGACAAGATTTCGCGCAAATCCGACAACCCTTCGATCACTCGTGACGTTTCCGGCGAAGGCGTGCAGCAAGCCTTGCTGAAGCTGATCGAGGGCACCGTGGCTTCCGTTCCTCCGCAAGGTGGTCGCAAGCATCCGCAGCAGGAATTCCTGCAAGTGGACACACGCAACATCCTCTTTATCTGCGGTGGTGCCTTCTCGGGCCTGGAAAAGGTCATTCAGAACCGTTCCACCCGTGGCGGCATCGGCTTCAACGCCGAGGTTCGCAGCAAGGAGGAGGGCAAGAAGGTTGGCGAGTCCCTGCGTGAAGTCGAGCCTGACGATCTGGTCAAGTTCGGTCTGATCCCCGAGTTCGTGGGCCGTCTGCCAGTGCTTGCAACGCTGGACGAGCTGGATGAGGCTGCTTTGATACAGATCCTCACCGAGCCGAAGAATGCGCTGACCAAGCAGTATGCCAAGCTGTTCGAGATGGAAGGCGTGGACCTCGAGTTCCGCACCGACGCGTTGAAGTCGGTTGCCCGTCGCGCGCTGGAGCGCAAGACCGGTGCCCGTGGCTTGCGTTCCATCCTCGAAGGCGTGCTGCTCGACACCATGTACGAAATTCCGTCGCAAAGTGACGTGAGCAAGGTGGTGATCGATGAGAGCGTTATCGATGGTACGTCCAAGCCGCTGCTGATCTACGAAAACAGTGAGCCGCCTGCCAAGGTTGCCCCTGACGCGTAACACACGCAGGTGTATGGGCGTGTGAAGTAATACGGAAGGGGGCCTTTTTGGCCCCCTTTTGCATTTTTCAGCCGTTCATTCGTCTTGTATGAAGAAATTGATCTTGGCGGGTCGTGGCTCTAGAGCTTGTTTTTTTTGGACGCTACCCCCATCTTGGCTTCAAGCTAATTCCATCTGTCCCGGCCAATTGGCCGCCGTAGAGGCGAAATCATGAAGACCACTATTGAATTGCCTCTCTTGCCATTGCGTGATGTCGTGGTTTATCCGCACATGGTTATCCCGCTGTTCGTGGGGCGCGAGAAGTCTATCGAAGCCCTTGAAGCGGCAATGACGGGCGACAAGCAGATTCTGCTGCTCGCGCAAAGAAACCCGGCTGACGACGATCCTGATGAAAAGGCGTTGTACAACGTCGGCACTATTGCCACCGTACTGCAGCTGCTCAAGCTGCCTGATGGCACCGTCAAGGTGCTGGTCGAAGGTGAGCAGCGTGGTTCGGTAGAGCGTTTCATCGAAGTCGATGGCCATTACCGCGCCGACGTCGCGTTGATCGACGAAGTCGATGCGCCGGATCGCGAGTCCGAAGTATTTGTGCGCAGCCTGCTGGCTCAGTTCGAGCAGTATGTGCAGCTTGGCAAGAAAGTCCCCGCAGAAGTCCTCTCGTCGCTCAACAGCATCGATGAGCCCGGTCGCCTGGTTGACACCATGGCAGCGCACATGGCGCTCAAGATCGAGCAGAAGCAGGAAATTCTCGAGATTATCGACCTGTCGGCCCGTGTTGAGCACGTGCTGGCCTTGCTGGATGCCGAAATCGACCTGCTGCAGGTTGAAAAGCGCATTCGCGGTCGTGTGAAAAAACAAATGGAGCGCAGCCAGCGCGAGTACTACCTGAATGAGCAGATGAAGGCCATTCAGAAAGAACTGGGCGATGGCGACGAAGGCCATAACGAAATTGAAGAGCTGAAAAAGCGCATCGACGCTGCCGGGCTGCCCAAGGATGCTCTGACCAAAGCGACTGCCGAGCTGAACAAGCTCAAGCAGATGTCGCCGATGTCGGCCGAGGCGACTGTGGTGCGCTCCTACATCGACTGGCTGGTTCAGGTGCCGTGGAAGGCTCAGAGCAAGGTGCGTCTGGACCTTGCGCGCGCCGAAGCGATCCTCGATGCCGACCATTATGGTCTGGATGAGGTCAAGGAACGCATTCTCGAATACCTCGCCGTGCAAAAGCGCGTGAAGAAGATTCGTGGCCCTGTGCTGTGTCTGGTAGGGCCTCCAGGTGTGGGTAAAACTTCCCTTGCAGAATCTATCGCCAATGCAACCAATCGCAAGTTTGTGCGAATGGCGCTGGGCGGGGTGCGTGACGAGGCTGAAATTCGTGGTCATCGCCGGACTTACATCGGGTCGATGCCAG
The DNA here is from genome assembly GCF_032587815.1 of Pseudomonas syringae group sp. 26L6. Taxonomy (NCBI): domain Bacteria; kingdom Pseudomonadati; phylum Pseudomonadota; class Gammaproteobacteria; order Pseudomonadales; family Pseudomonadaceae; genus Pseudomonas; species Pseudomonas syringae group sp. 26L6. The sequence goes on along the minus strand of NZ_JAWHPJ010000052.1, from coordinate 31,761 downwards.
GAAGATTGATACAAAAGATGACAAAAGTGGGCGTCCGCAACCCGCTGTTCCTGCTTGATGAAATCGACAAGATGGGCAGTGACATGCGCGGCGATCCGGCGTCGGCATTGCTTGAGGTCCTGGACCCCGAGCAGAACCATAACTTCAATGATCACTACCTCGAAGTCGACTACGATCTTTCCGACGTAATGTTCCTGTGCACGTCGAACTCGATGAATATTCCGCCAGCCTTGCTGGACCGGATGGAAGTCATTCGCCTGCCGGGTTACACCGAAGACGAAAAGATCAACATCGCCGTCAAATACCTCTCGCCCAAGCAGATTCAGGCCAATGGCTTGAAGAAAGGCGAGATCCAGTTCGACGAGGAAGCAATCCGCGACATCATTCGCTACTACACCCGTGAAGCGGGCGTACGCGGTCTAGAGCGCCAGATTGCCAAGGTTTGCCGCAAGGCGGTTAAAGAACACGCCATGGAAAAACGCTTCTCCGTGCAGGTTACTGCCGAGATGCTCGAACACTTCCTGGGTGTGCGCAAATTCCGCTACGGACTGGCCGAGCAACAGGATCAGATCGGTCAGGTCACAGGCCTGGCGTGGACTCAGGTGGGCGGTGAATTGCTGACCATCGAGGCTGCGGTTGTATCGGGCAAGGGCCAGTTGATCAAGACCGGTTCGCTGGGTGATGTCATGGTCGAATCCATTACAGCCGCGCAGACCGTGGTGCGCAGTCGTGCCCGTAGTCTGGGCATTCCAGCCGATTTCCACGAGAAACACGACACGCATATCCACATGCCGGAAGGCGCGACGCCCAAGGATGGACCAAGCGCTGGCGTAGGCATGTGTACTGCTCTGGTATCAGCGCTTACACAGATCCCGGTACGTGCCGATGTGGCAATGACGGGCGAGATTACCTTGCGCGGGCAGGTGCTGGCGATTGGTGGTCTGAAGGAAAAACTTCTGGCTGCGCATCGCGGCGGAATCAAGACGGTGATCATTCCGGAAGAAAACGTGCGTGATTTGAAGGAGATTCCTGACAATATCAAGCAGGATCTGCAAATCAAGCCCGTTAAATGGATTGACGAAGTCCTGCAAATTGCGCTGCAATACGCGCCGGAGCCGTTGCCGGACGTGGCTACAGATCTGGTCGCAAAGGAAGAAAAACGCGAGTCTGACTCTAAGGACAGAATTAGCACGCATTAAGACTGGGTAGGCTTCCTTGACAGCTTTTTAGAGCCCTTGTTATAAAGCGGCTCTTTAAAGCAAGCACCAGCAAGCCTTCCAGCGCTCGTTTTGCTTAACACCTAAAACTTAGAAACATACTCAATATAGAGATAAGGGGACTTAGAGTGAACAAGTCGGAACTGATTGATGCTATCGCTGCATCTGCTGATATCCCGAAAGCTGCTGCTGGCCGTGCGCTGGACGCAGTGATCGAATCCGTCACTGGCGCTCTGAAGGCTGGCGACTCGGTTGTTTTGGTTGGCTTTGGTACGTTCTCCGTGACTGATCGTCCTGCTCGCATCGGTCGCAACCCTCAGACTGGTAAGACGCTGGAAATCGCTGCTGCTAAAAAACCAGGTTTCAAAGCTGGTAAAGCCCTCAAAGAAGCTGTCAACTAAGCCTCTCGATGCCTTTGCCCGCTGGGTCGGGTCTGTCCTGATCCAGTAGCGGAGCGGTGGTGCATTCGGTTGCAACACCGAGGGGTTCGAGCCCTACCGCTCCGTCAGTTACGAGAAGGCGCATCCTCGGATGCGCCTTTCTTCTATCCGCTTTCTACCCACGCTCCGCGGTTGGTTAGTCAGTTCAACCGTTTTGGGGGACGCAATGCTGCAGAACATCAGGGACAATTCACAAGGCTGGATTGCCAAGACAATTATCGGAATCATCATCGCTTTGATGGCCTTCACCGGCATCGAGGCGTTGTTTACCGCTACCAGCAATAAGCAGAACGCGGCTGAAGTGAACGGCGAGGACATCTCTCAGAATGAGTTGAGCCAGGCCGTCGACATGCAGCGGCGTCAGTTGGCTCAGCAGCTCGCGCAGCAGTTGGGCAAGGATTTCGATCCTGCGATGCTGGATGAAAAGCTGTTGCGTGAATCAGCCCTCAAAGGCCTGATCGACCGCAAGCTGCTGCTGCAAGGTGCAACGGATGCGAAATTCTCGTTTTCCGACGCGGCACTGGATCAGCAGCTTTTGCAGACGCCTGAGTTTCAGGTCGATGGCAAGTTCAGTGCTGACCGTTTCGATCAGGTCATTCGCCAGCTGGGTTACAGCCGTTTGCAGTTCCGCCAGATGCTTGGCCAGGAAATGCTCATCGGTCAGGTGCGTGCGGGGGTTGCCGGCAGTGCTTTCGTAACCGATGCACAGGTTGACGCTTTTGCCCGTCTGGAAAAGCAGACCCGTGATTTCGCGTCGCTGACCCTGCCCGCCGATACCACGGCGGTCAAAGTGACGGACGACGAAGTCAAGGCTCACTACGACCAGCATGCCAAGGAGTTCATGAGCCCTGAGCAGGTTGTGCTTGATTACATCGAATTGAAGAAGTCGTCTTTCTTCGACAAGGTGCAGGTCAAGGATGAGGACTTGCAGGCGGCTTATCAGAAGGAAATCGCCAATCTGTCCGAACAGCGTCGTGCTGCGCACATCCTGATCGAGGTGAACGACAAACTGAACGACGAGCAGGCCAAGGCGAAGATTGAAGAAATTCAACAGCGTCTGGCCAAGGGTGAAGATTTTGCGGCGCTGGCCAAGGAATATTCGCAGGACCCTGGTTCGTCCAGCAAGGGAGGTGATCTTGGTTACGCAGGCAAGGGTGTCTATGACCCTGCGTTCGAAGACACATTGTATGCCTTGAACAAGGACCAGGTATCGCAGCCTGTGCGTACCGACTTCGGCTGGCACCTGATCAAGTTGCTGGGCGTCGAGGCTCCATCGGTGCCGACCTTCGCCAGTCTGAAAGACAAACTGACCACGGATTTGAAATCGCAGCTGGTCGAGCAGAAATTTGTCGAAGTGACCAAGCAGCTGGAAGATTCTGCGTTTGAATCGTCCGATCTGTCTCAACCGGCACAGGACCTGGGCCTGAAGGTTCAGACCACTGCGCCATTCGGTCGTGAAGGCGGTGAGGGTATTACAGCCAACCGTGCGGTTATCCAGGCTGCGTTCAGCCCGGAAGTGCTGGAAGAAGGCTCCAACAGCAACACGCTGGAGCTGGATCCGGAGACCGTCGTGGTGGTGCGCTCCAAAGAGCATCTGCAACCTCAGCAGTTGCCGCTTGAGAGCGTTGCCAGCTCGATTCGCACTCAACTGGTCAAGGAGCACGCCACGGCCGCTGCCAAGGCCAAGGGCGAGGCTCTGCTGGCCGGGCTGCGTGATGGCAAGATCCCGCTGGCTGCGAAGCAGGATGGACGTGACTGGAAATCGATGGAAGCAGTCACTCGCAGTCAGGAAGGCGTTGATCCTCAAGTACTGCAGACGCTGTTCCGCATGCCCAAGCCTGATGGCAAGGGCAAGCCGGAATTTGCCAGCATTACTGCAGCCGATGGCAGCTTCGTGATTGTGCGCCTCAATGGCGTGAATCAGGCTGCTGCGCCGACTGACGCGGAAAAAGCGCAATACCGTCGCTTCCTCGCGTCGCGTGCGGGTCAGCAGGATTTCGCTGCGTACCGTGCACAGCTGGAAAGCAAGGCGAAGATCGAGAAGTTCTAAGCTCGAAACCCGCACAAAAAAGAAGGCCGCTCACTGAGCGGCCTTCTTTTTGAGTGCAGGAAAGTTGCCTGTCGGAAAAATGCCGCTCGCGAGGAGCGGCGCTTGCCGTCTTACTCTTCCATGCTGCCCATCGCGGTGGTGTTGAAACCGCCGTCGACGTACATGATCTCACCACTGATGCCCGACGCCAGGTCAGAGCACAGGAACGCACCGGCATTGCCTACTTCGTCGATGGTCACGTTGCGGCGCAAAGGAGTCTGCGCCTCGTTGGCAGCCAGCATTTTGCGGAAGTTCTTGATACCCGAAGCCGCCAGTGTGCGGATCGGGCCGGCCGATACAGCATTGACGCGAGTACCTTCCGGGCCGAGACTGCCGGCAAGGTAACGAACGCCGGCTTCCAGGCTGGCCTTGGCCATGCCCATGACGTTGTAGTTGGGCATGGTGCGCTCTGCGCCCAGGTACGACAGGGTCAGCAGGCTGCCATTGCGGCCCTTCATCATTTCGCGACCAGCCTTGGCCAGGGCCACGAAGCTGTAGGCGCTGATGTCGTGAGCGATGCGGAAACCTTCGCGAGTAGTAGCGTCGGTGAAGTCGCCGTCGAGCTGGTCACCCGGAGCAAAGCCGACCGAGTGAACGATCACGTCCAGGCCGTCCCACTTTTTACTCAGCTCTTCAAAGACCTTGGTGATCTCTTCGTCGCTGGCCACATCGCAAGGGAAGCACAGCTCAGGACCTGAGCCCCAGCCTGCGGCGAACTCTTCGACACGGCCCTTGAGCTTGTCGTTCTGGTAGGTGAAAGCAAGCTCTGCACCTTCACGATGCATGGCGGCAGCAATGCCGGATGCGATGGACAGTTTACTGGCGACACCGACGATCAGGACGCGCTTACCGGCGAGAAAACCCATGTGTTGTTCCTCTTCAGGTTAATCGACAGCTACCGGTGCCAAAAAGGCGGCTTCCAGCAGCTGCTGTGTATAAGGATGTTGCGGTGCGGCGAAGATGTCCTGCGCTGCACCCTGTTCGACCACTTGGCCTTGCTTGACCACCATCAACTGGTGGCTCAGCGCTTTGACGACAGCCAGGTCATGGCTGATGAACAAATACGTCAGATTGTACTTGGCTTGCAGCGAGCGAAGCAGCTCGACGACCTGACGCTGTACGGTCCGGTCGAGGGCTGACGTCGGCTCGTCCAGCAAGATAAGCGCCGGTTTCAATACCAGCGCACGTGCAATGGCGATCCTCTGCCGTTGGCCACCGGAGAACTCGTGAGGGTAGCGGTGCCGGGTATCCGGATCCAGGCCAACCTCCCTGAGTGCTTCGATGATCGCCGTCTGTTGCTCGGCGGCCGTGCCCATGCCATGGATTCGCAAGCCTTCGCCAACGATTTCACCCACTGACATACGCGGGCTCAAACTACCAAACGGGTCCTGGAACACCACCTGCATCTGCCTGCGCAGCGGACGGATCTGCTGTTGCGACAGAGATTCTAGCGCGTTGCCCTTGAAACGTATGGTGCCCTGGCTGCCGATCAGCCGAAGAATCGCCAGCCCCAGCGTCGATTTGCCCGACCCGCTTTCACCCACGATGCCCAGTGTTTGCCCTTGCGGCAGGCTGAAGCGTATGCCGTCCACCGCCTTGACGTGGTCGACCGTGCGCTTGAGCAGGCCCTTTTTGATCGGGAACCAGACTTTCAGGTCCTCGACTTCAAGCAGCGGGGCGCCGGCCGGGTTGGTCGAAGGACCGCCGCTGGGCTCTGCGCTGAGCAACACTTTGGTGTAAGGGTGTTGCGGCGAACGGAACAATTCTTCGCACGATGCCTGTTCGACGATGCAACCGCGCTGCATGACACATACTCGGTTGGCTATTTGCCTCACCACGTTCAAATCGTGGCTGATAAGCAGCAATGCCATGCCCAGGCGAGCCTGCAATTGCTTGAGCAATTCAAGAATTTTCAGCTGTACCGTGACATCCAGTGCAGTGGTCGGTTCGTCGGCAATCAGCAGCTCCGGCTCGTTAGCCAGTGCCATCGCTATCATTACACGCTGGCGTTGGCCGCCTGACAGCTCGTGTGGCAAGGCTTTGAGCCGTTTGTGTGGCTCTGGGATGCCTACCAGCTCAAGAAGCTCCAGCGTGCGTTTGGTGGCGTCCTTGCCGGTCAGGCCCTTGTGCAGGCCCAGTACCTCGTTGATTTGTTTTTCGACCGAGTGCAGCGGGTTCAGCGAGGTCATCGGTTCCTGGAAGATCATGGCGATACGGTTGCCACGGATCGAGCGCAGCTTTTTCTCTTCCACTTTCAGCAGGTCTTCACCGCCGTAGCGGACAGTGCCGCTCGGATGACTGGCAATGGGGTAGGGCAGCAGGCGCAGGATCGAATGCGCTGTAACTGATTTGCCCGAGCCGCTTTCGCCGACCAGTGCGAGGGTTTCACCCCGACGGATGTCAAAACTGATGTTCTCGACCACCCGTTGCCGTGAGTCGCCCGTCACGAACTCGACCGCCAGATCGCGGATTTCGATCAGATTGTCATTGCTCATCTTATTTCCTTGGGTCGAAAGCATCGCGGGCGGATTCGCCGATGAACACCAGCAGGCTCAGCATAATGGCCAGCACAGCGAACGCGCTGATGCCCAGCCAGGGTGCCTGCAGGTTGGATTTGCCCTGCGCTACCAGTTCGCCCAGCGAAGGTGATCCGGCGGGCAGGCCGAAGCCCAGGAAGTCCAGTGCAGTCAAGGTGCCGATGGCCCCGGTGAGGATGAACGGCATGAAGGTCATGGTCGATACCATGGCGTTGGGCAGGATATGGCGGAACATGATCGCGCCGTTCTCCATGCCCAGCGCTCGCGCGGCTCTTACATATTCCAGATTCCGGCCACGCAGGAACTCGGCACGCACCACGTCTACCAGATTCATCCAGGAGAACAGCAGCATGATGCCCAGCAGCCACCAGAAGTTGGGTTGCACGAAGCTGGCGAGAATGATCAACAGATACAGCACGGGCAGGCCCGACCACACTTCCAGAAAACGCTGGCCCAGCAGGTCGACCCAGCCGCCATAGAAACCCTGCAGGGCACCGGCGATGACGCCGATGATCGAGCTGAGGATGGTCAGGGTCAGGGCGAACAGCACGGAAATCCTGAAGCCGTAGATCACTCGTGCCAATACATCACGGCCCTGATCGTCGGTGCCCAGCAGGTTTTCCCGGGACGGTGGCGCAGGGGCGGGGACTTTCAGGTCGTAGTTGATGCTCTGGTAACTGAACGGGATGGGCGCCCACAGGGTCCAGCCATCCTTCGCCGCGAGCAATTCCTTGATGTACGGGCTCTTGTAATTGGCTTCCAGCGGGAATTCGCCGCCGAAGGTGGTCTCCGGGTAACGCTCCAGCACCGGGAAGTACCAGTGACCGTCGTAGCGCACGGCGAGCGGTTTATCGTTGGCGATCAGTTCGGCGCCCAGGCTCAGGCCGAACAGGATGAGGAACAGCCACAGTGACCACCAGCCGCGTCGGTTGGCTTTGAAGCGTTCGAAGCGACGGCGATTGAGAGGAGACAGCTTCATATCAATGCTTCCTGCTTTCGAAGTCGATGCGCGGGTCTACCAGGGTGTAGGTGATGTCGCCGATCAGCTTCACCACCAACCCCAGCAGGGTGAAGATGAACAGGGTGCCGAACACCACCGGGTAGTCGCGGTTGATAGCGGCTTCAAAGCTCATCAGGCCCAGGCCGTCCAGCGAAAAGATCACTTCCACCAGCAGCGAGCCGGTGAAGAAGATACCGATGAACGCCGACGGGAAGCCGGCGATCACTAGCAGCATCGCGTTGCGAAACACATGGCCGTAGAGCACCTTGTGGTTGCTCAGGCCCTTGGCTTTGGCGGTGGTGACATATTGCTTGCTGATTTCATCGAGAAAGCTGTTCTTGGTCAGCAGCGTCATGGTGGCGAAGTTGCCGATCACCAGCGCGGTGACCGGCAGCACCAGATGCCAGAAGTAGTCGAAGATCTTGCCCAGGGTGCTCAGTTCGTCATAGTTGTTCGAGGTCAGCCCACGCAGCGGGAACCAGTTGAAGTAGCTGCCACCGGCAAACACCACGATCAGCAGAATCGCGAACAGAAACGCCGGGATGGCGTAGCCGACGATGATCGCCGAGCTGGTCCACACGTCGAACTGACTGCCGTGGCGAGTGGCTTTGGCGATCCCAAGCGGGATCGACACCAGGTACATGATCAGCGTGCTCCATAACCCCAGAGAGATGGAGACCGGCATCTTCTCGACGATCAGGTCGATCACCTTGGCATCGCGAAAGAAGCTGTCGCCGAAATCCAGCGTGGCGTAGTTCTTGATCATGATCCACAGGCGTTCCGGTGCCGATTTATCGAAACCGTACATGCGTTCGATTTCTTTTATCAGTGCCGGGTCCAGGCCCTGTGCGCCACGGTAGTTGGAGCCCGCCACCGATACCTCGGCGCCGCCACCCGCAATTCGGCTGGTAGCGCCATCGAAGCCTTCGATCTTGGCGATCATCTGCTCGACCGGTCCACCGGGTGCGGCCTGAATGATGACGAAGTTGATGATCAGAATGCCGAGCAGGGTAGGGATGATCAGCAGTAGCCGTCGCAGAATATAAGCCAGCATGTTATTGCTCCGCGTTCGCAGGCTTGGCCTGATCAGTGGCTGACGGGGTCGCGGTGGCGGGTTTGACATTCGGCTTCGCCCACCAGGTCATCAGGCCGATATCGGAAAGCGCCTTGGCCTTGGGATGGTCGATGTGATTCCAGTAAGCCACCCGCCAGGTTTTGATGTGCCAGTTGGGTACAACGTAAAAACCCCACAGTAATACGCGGTCCAGCGCTTTGGTATGGGTGATCAGGCTTTCCCGGGAGTCGGCGTTGATCAGCCCGTTGACCAGCGTGTCTACCGCCGGGTCCTTGAGGCCCATGAAGTTGCGGCTGCCCGGGTTGTCGGCGCTGGATGAGTCGAAATACACGCGCTGCTCGTTACCGGGTGAGCTGGACTGCGGATAGCCAGTGACGATCATGTCGTAGTCTCGCGAGCGCAGGCGGTTGATGTATTGCGACACGTCGGCGCGGCGAATCACCAGCTCGATGCCCAGATCACTCAGGTTACGTTTGTAAGGCAACAGAATGCGCTCGAACTCGGTCTGGGCGATCAGAAACTCCAGCTTCACCGGGTTGCCCTGTGCATCTACCATCTTGTCGTCGACGATCTTCCAGCCCGCTTCCTGCAACAGCTGGAAGGCCCGGCGTTGCTGTGGACGAATCATGCCACTGCCATCGGTTACCGGCAGCGTAAAGGGTTCGGTGAACACTCGATCCGGAATCTTGCCGCGCAACGGTTCAAGAATTTTCAGTTCTTCGGCAGACGGCAGACCGCTGGCGGCCATTTCCGAGTTGTCGAAATAGCTTTTGGTGCGGCTGTACGAGCCGTTGAACAGCTGTTTGTTGGTCCACTCGAAGTCCAGCAGCAGAGTCAGCGCCTCACGGACCCTGACGTCTTGAAACACCGGCTTGCGCAGGTTTAAGACAAAACCCTGCATGCCCGTCGGATTGCCATTGGGCAGCTCTTCCTTGATCAGCCTGCCATCCCGGACTGCTGGCGTGTCATATGCAGTTGCCCAGTTCTTGGCGCTGGTTTCCACCCAATAATCGAACTGCCCGGCTTTGCCCGCTTCCAGCGCGACGGTGTTGTCGCGATAGTAGTCGGTGTTCAGCACATCGAAGTTGTAGAAGCCCTTATTGATCGGCAGGTCCTTGGCCCAGTAATCCTTGACCCGTTCATAGCGCACCGAGCGCCCGGCTTTTACATCGGCGACCTTGTACGGCCCGCTGCCCAGCGGGAAGTCCAGGTTGCCCTTGCTGAAGTCGCGATCTGCCCAGAAATGTTTGGGCAGCACGGGTAACTGGCCAAGAATCAGCGGCATCTCCCGATTGCCCTTGTGCTTGAATTTGAACAGCACGCGCAGCGGGTCTTCGACGACCACCTGATCGACGTCGGCGTAGTAACCCTTGTACATGGGCGACCCGTGCTCCATCAGTGTCTTGAAGCTGAACTCCACGTCTTCGGCACGCATCGGGTGGCCGTCATGAAAGCGCGCTTCCGGGCGCAGGTAGAAGCGTACCCAGCTGTTGTCCGGGGCTTTCTCGATTTTACCGGCAACCAGCCCGTACTCACTGAACGGTTCATCCAGGCTTGCACGGGCCAGGGTGTCGTAGATCAGGCCGATGTCATCTGCCGGCACGCCCTTGTTGATGAACGGGTTGAGGCTGTCGAAACCGCCGAAGCCTGCCTGGCGGAACGTGCCACCCTTGGGCGCATCCGGGTTCACGTAGTCGAAGTGCTTGAAGTCGGCCGGGTACTTGGGCGGCTCGTCGTACAGCGTCACGCCATGCTGAGGCGCAGCCTGTACCGTGCAGGCGAGGCTGGCCAACAGCAGGCCGGCCGCTTGCGCGCGCAGGGAATGCAATGGGTTCATCGGGGCTTCTCCAGAGTCTTGAGCCACCACGCACGCAGCCCCAGGGTGTAGGGCGGGGTGGTGACCATGGCGAATCGGTTGCGATAGGCAAGCCGATGATTGTTCAGATACCAGTTGGGAATGCTGTAGTGCTGAGCCAGCAGCACGCGGTCCAGCGCTCGCGCAGCCGCGACCTGTTCATCGCGGGTTTGCGCGCCGAGCAGTTTGTTCAGCAGGGCGTCGACCACCGGGTTGGCAATGCCGGCGTAGTTCTTGCTGCCGTTGATCGCGGCCTGGCTTGAATGAAAATATTGCCACTGCTCAAGACCAGGGCTCAGCGTCTGTTGCAGGGTCATGAGAATCATGTCGAAGTCGAAACGGTCCAGGCGTTGTTTGTACTGGGCGCGATCGACGGTGCGCAGCCCTGCATCGATACCCAGGCGTCGCAGGTCTTCAATGTAGGGCTGCAGGATGCGTTCGAGGTTGGGGTTGACCAGCAGGATCTCGAAGCGCAGCGGTTGCTTGTCGGCGTTGAGCAAGCCCTTGTCCGACAGCGTCCAGCCAGCATCGGCAAGCAGTTTCAAGGCCTTGCGCAGAGTATCGCGCGGGATGCCGCCGCCATCGGTTTTCGATGGGGCAAATGGCTGGGTAAACAGACTGGCGGGCAACTGATCGCGATAAGGCGCCAGCAATAACCATTCAGCCCCGCTCGGCAGGCCCGTCGCTGAAAACTCGCTGTTGGGGTAATAGCTGGTCGAACGCTCATAAGCGTCGCTGAACAGTGTGCGGTTGGTCCATTCGAAATTGAACAACAGCCCCAGTGCTTCGCGTACGCGGATATCGGCGAAGGCCGCGCGCCGGGTGTTCATGAACAGGCCTTGGGTCTGGGTCGGTATGCGGTGCGGAATCTGCGCCTTGATTACCTGACCGTTTGCCACTGCCGGGAAGTTATAGCCATTGGCCCAGTTCTTGGCCTGATGCTCGATGTAGATATCGAATTCGCCCGCCTTGAATGCTTCGAACGCCACATCGCTGTCGCGGTAGAACTCGACTTCCACCCGGTCGAAATTGTATTTGCCGCGGTTGACCGGCAGGTCCTTGCCCCAGTAATCCTTGACCCGCTCGAACACCAGCTGACGTCCGGGCTGCACGCGGGTGATGCGGTAGGGACCACTGCCCAGCGGCGGTTCGAAGGTAGTCGCCTTGAAGTCTCTGTTCTTCCAGTAATGCTGGGGCAGCACTGGCAGTTCCCCAAGACGCAGAATCAGCAACGGATTGCCAGAGCGCTTGAAGACAAACCGGATGCGATGACGATTGAGGATGTCGACGCGCTGCACTTCCTGCAAGGCGGTGCGGTATTGAGGATGACCGTCCTTGAGCAGCGTTCGGTAGGAAAACGCGACGTCGTAGGCGGTGATGGGCTTGCCATCGTGAAAGCGCGCCTGCGGGCGCAGGTTGAACACCACCCAGCTGCGGTCCTCGCTGTATTCAACGGACTGGGCGATCAGCCCGTAACTGGAGGTCGGTTCATCGCCGGACGGGTCGTACTGCCCTGTGCCCACCATCAACGGCTCGTTCAGTTCATTGACGCCGTATTGCAGGAAGTTTCCGGTCGAGACCGGGCTGCTGCCCTTGAATGTGTAAGGATTGAGCGTGTCGAACGTACCAAACGCCATCATTCTCAAGGTGCCCCCTTTCGGCGCCTCGGGATTGACCCAGTCGAAATGAGTAAAGCTGGCCGGGTACTTGAGAACACCAAACTGCGCATAGCCATGACTTTCTGTGATGGCTGCGTTGGCGCAGAAGCTCAAGGCCAGGCTGATGGTTAGCAGGAAGGGACGTATCACGATCCAGGCGACTTGGGCTTTCGGGTCGCTAACAGTAACAGCTTGTTCCAGCTGGAAAAAGACTGCAGGTGACTGCGCCGCCGGGGCTGCATCGGCCACCCGCCCCAAGGTTATCGAAGGGCAAGTGGCCGCGGTCATCAGTGCGGCAGGTAAACGGTCAGGGTCTGACCGGGTTTGAGGGCCTGCCCGCTACGTGGATTCCAGCGCTTGAGATGTTGCATCTCGACGTTAAAGCGCTTGGCGACCAGGTACATCGAGTCGCCTTTCTGGATCTTGTACTGCATGGATTTCTTTTCGCCGTCTTTGGCGCTGGCGACCGTTTTACTGCTGGATTTGCTGGTGTCCTGCATGACCAGCGTCTGGCCGACCTTGAGCTTCTTGCCGGTCAGCTTGTTCCAGCGTTGCAGGTCTTCGACATCCACCTTGTTGGCTTGCGCGATGGTGGTCAGGTTGTCACCGCTGCGCACCTTGTAACTTCGGGTACGTGACGGCTTGTCGTTGCTGGCCAACGCTTCGAACACGGGCTGTGAATTCTGCATGCCCGGCTTGACCGGTATGCTCAGTGATTGACCGACCTTCAGGCGGTTGCCGGACAGCTTGTTATTGCCCTTGAGCGAGCTGACCGTGACCTGATAGCGACTCGCCAGGCTTTCCAGAGTATCGCCCTTGCGTACGCGGTAAGGCTGCCAGGCGACCAGCTCTTCCTGTTTCATGGTCAGCAGGCTGGCAGTCAGCAGTTGCGCCTTGGACGTTGGCACCAGCAGATGCTGAGGCCCATCGACGGTCAGGCGCTTCTTGTAGGCAGGGTTGAGCTGGATAAGCTCATCTTCGTCAATATCGGCAGCGCTGGCCACTTTGGACAGATCGACGCGCTTGTTGAGTTCGACGACTTCGAAATAGGGCTGGTTGGCGATCGGATTGAGGTTGACGCCATAGGCTTCCGGCGACAGTACTACCTGGGACAAGGCCAGCAGCTTGGGCACATAGTCCCGTGTTTCCTGCGGAAGTGGCAGGTTCCAGTAGTCGGTCGGCAGGTTGAGCTTGTCATTGCGCTCGATGGCACGGCTCACTGTGCCTTCGCCCGCGTTGTAGGCCGCCAGGGCCAGCAACCAGTCGCCGTTGAACATGTCATGCAGGCGGGTCAGGTAATCCAGTGCGGCAACAGTCGAGGCCTGGATATCACGACGTCCGTCGTAAAAGCTGGTCTGACGCAGATTGAAATAACGCCCGGTCGAGGGGATGAACTGCCATAGACCTACAGCCTGGCTGCGTGAAACGGCCATCGGGTTGTAGGCGCTTTCGATGACCGGCAGCAGAGCCAGCTCCAGCGGCATGTTGCGTTCTTCAAGGCGCTCGACGATGTAATGCATATACAGGCTGCCACGCTCGCCAGCGTTTTCCAGAAAGGTAGGGTTGTTGGCGAACCACAGGCGCTGCTGGTCGATACGGGGGTTTTGATCGTTGCCTTGTTGCAGTTGAAAGCCCTGACGCATGCGCTCCCACACATCTTGTGGCGGGGCGAGGGGAGTGACGGGCTTGTGAGACAGGAAAATCGGTTTTTGCTTGATGCCGGCGGCCAGATTAGGCGTGCGATGGCTGCTGACCGGGTCGACGCTGGCAGTGCTCTGGCAACCGGCCAGAAGCGCACTCGCGGTGACAGCTATGGCCTGAGCCAACCGAGTCAATGCGTCCGAATGTGAAGGCTTGCTGATAGATGACGACATTGTTCGGGGGGTACATCCAGACGAAAATGTCGGGCGATTCTAGGAAGCAGCCTGCCGTCGGTCAACCTTTCAGAATTTTATTGCGGTTTTATGGTCGGTCAGAACTTATCTTTCCATGCCCTCAAGCTGGCAAAGACCGCACTCTGCGAGGTGTTTTGCCCGCCGCTCCGTTCGTCCGCTTTTTCTTTAACAGATGTTTCCCGGGTTCGCAGGAACGGGTTGGTGCGTTTTTCCAGAGCCAGGTTTGAAGGAAGGCTGATGCGATTTTCACTACGCCAGCGGGTGACTTCGGCGAGGCGTTGGGCAATATCCTGATTATCGGGCTCGACGGCCTGGGCGAAGCGCAGATTACTCAGCGTGTATTCGTGGGCGCAATAAATCAGCGTGCTGTCCGGCAGTTTGGCCAGACGCTCGAGGGAGTCATGCATCTGCTCTGGCGTACCCTCGAACAGACGTCCACAGCCTGCTGCGAACAGCGTGTCGCCGCTGAACAGCAAGGGCGTTGTAGCGTCTTCATGGTAGAAGGCAATATGACCGAGCGTGTGGCCGGGAACTGCATGCACCACAAACTCGAGACCGAGCACTGTCAGTCGGTCATGGTCGACCAGTGCGATATCGCGTGCCGGAATAGTTTCTGCCGCAGGTCCGAGTACGCGTGCCCGGGTCGCCTGCTTGAGTTCCGCCACGCCACCGACATGATCATTGTGGTGGTGGGTGATGAGGATATCGGTCAGCTGGTAGTCAGGATGTTCCGCCAGCCAGCCCAGCACCGGTTTCGCGTCGCCAGGATCGACCACAGCGCATTGCTGGCTCGAAAGGTCTTGTAACAACCATATGTAGTTGTCATTGAAAGCAGGAAGGGCGTGGATCTGTATCATGGCGCAGTTCGCATAGCGGCGGACAATGGTGCATCTTAGAGTCTGTTGCCGCTGTACGCGAGCACCTCTGGAGGAGAACTCATGACCGATGAAGCGTTCGCTCAGGCTGATCCTGAGTGGCTTGCATTGATCCGCGCTGCCCGTGAATGGCTTTCCGGGCCGCTGGGGCAGCTTCTGCTCGAAGAGGAGCGGCGCATTCTCGACGAAGAGCTGGGGCGGTATTTCGGCGGCTATCTGGTGCATTACGGCCCGTCGGCGCAAGCGCCGCCGGTTGCCCCGCAGGTGCAACGCAATGTGCGGCTCGGAGCACCATTGCCGGGCGTCGAGATTGTCTGCGAAGAGCAGGCCTGGCCATTGAGCGAACACGCGGCGGATGTCGTGGTACTGCAACACGGCCTCGATTTCTGCCTGTCGCCCCACGGGCTACTTCGTGAAGCAGCCAGCAGTGTTCGGCCGGGCGGGCACTTGCTGATTATCGGCATCAACCCCTGGAGCGCCTGGGGCATGCGTCACGTGTTCGCTCGGGATGCGCTGCGCAAGGCGCGCTGCATCTCATCCTCGCGGGTCGCCGACTGGCTGAACCTGCTGGGCTTCGCGCTGGAGAAACGGCGCTTCGGATGCTATCGTCCGCCCCTTGCTTCAGCGGCATGGCAGTCACGCCTTGCTGGGCTCGAAAGCCTCGGCGAAGGACGTCAGAGCCCCGGTGGCGGCTTCTACCTTCTGGTGGCGCGTAAACTGGTGGTAGGCCTGAGGCCTGTACGTCAGGTACGCCGCGACCCTATCGGCAAGCTGATTCCCATGCCGATGGCCAAGGTCAGTCGCAACACTCAGGATCATTCCTGAGCAATGCCCTGCTGCACATGAAGCCCATCATTCTGGAAAGGTCGTAATGAGCGATAGCGTTGAACTCTTCACCGACGGTGCCTGCAAGGGAAATCCTGGCCCTGGCGGGTGGGGTGCCCTGCTGGTGTGCAAGGGTGTCGAAAAAGAGCTGTGGGGTGGCGAGGCCAACACCACCAACAACCGCATGGAGCTGACGGGTGCCATTCGCGGGCTCGAAGAGCTCAAGCGTCCCTGCGAAGTGACGCTGGTGACCGACTCTCAGTACGTGATGAAAGGCATTACCGAGTGGATGGTCAACTGGAAGAAACGCGGCTGGAAAACCGCGGCCAAGGAACCGGTCAAAAATGCCGATCTGTGGCAGCTGCTCGATGAACAGGTCAGCCGGCATAACGTGAAATGGCAGTGGGTACGAGGCCATATCGGCCATCCCGGCAACGAGCGTGCCGACCAGCTCGCCAACCGTGGTGTTGACGAAGTGCGTGGCATAAAAAGCTGATATTCGTCAGTCGACGTTCAGTCAAACACTCTGTACGAAATCGAGGATGACATTGCCTGCCGCGTGCGGCGCCACGAGGACGCGGTCCGGTATTTCATGACCCCGTATTTCATGATGAGCCACGTCATTACGCGCCAGTATTGCGCGCAGGTCGTTGAGGCTCGTGGTGCGCAGCCGGATGGAAATCGCATGGGGGCGCTCCCTGGTAATTGCAGGTAGTTCGACGCCCGGAAATTCCAGGGCAGCTGTAGCGGCGTCAATCGCTCGCAATAAGCCGCATCGGGTATCAGCCTCCAGCACAGTACCGTTGTATTTCACTGCATCGCCATAGATAGCTCGCCAGCGGGGTTCAAGCCGTTCGGGGTCTGCCAGATAAGTGATTGCCAGAATCCCGTCTGCGCCATTGGGGTGGTTCTGCCAGCCGCGCACCCAGATCAGTTCAGGACGATGCTGATGGCAGATAAAGTTGGAGGCGTCCGGGAGTTCCGGGTCGATGAAGAGCGCCAACGAAACAACAGCTTCATCGTCGCGACCATCGGGGAGCGTCATTTTTCGACGAAAATCAATACGGCCCTGGCTTTCAAGCCCTGCAGCCGCCATACGCGCGTGGTCATCGTCGGCATCTTTACTGTGCAGCGCCACCAGCGAAACGCCTTCTTCGCCGCGGTCGAGGAATTGACCCAGCTGACGTCCGAAGCAGAAACCGTTTACCGAGTGGGTGCCGAATTTCGAAGCATCTTCGACGCCGATCAATTCGATAAAGTTACTGGGAAACATCATCAACGAGGTGACGGTTCCCCAAGGGTGGTAGCTGACCGGCGACGGCGCGAAGCCCATTCTGCGATACAGCTCCAGAGCCTCGGCATGATTACGCACGGTGACAAGAGGATGATCGATACCCTGCGCAAATTGAGCGACGGCTGTCATGGTAATAGCTCCTGATTAGCCTTTGGATTTTGTCGTAAAGGTCGCCAGAAAAGCAGGGGCATTACCCACCACCTTTGCCGGTGTGCCAGCGACGACCGTTCCAGCGCCCACAGCTTTGAGTACGACCGAGTTGGCCGCCACGATGGCATTGGCTCCTACTTCGATGTTCCCCAGAACGGTTGCTCCGGCGCAAATCAGTGCGCCTCTGCGGATTTTCGGGTGTCGGTCGCCTGCTTCGTTGAGGGTGCTGCCCAGCGTGACACCGTGCCAGAGGCTCACTTGATCTTCGACTACAGCGGTTTCCCCGATAACAAGGCCGATGCCATGGTCGACAAACAGGGATTTTCCGAGCCGCGCCGCCGGGTGAATGTCGATGCTCCAGGTGTTGGCCGCCCAGTTCTGTACTAGCACCGCGCTTTGCTCATCGCCCTCAGCCCACAGTGCATGGGCGATGCGGTATGCCTGAACGGCCTGTATGCCACGGAAGGTCAGAAAGGCCGTGAGGTGATCCGGGCAGGCAGGATTGACTGTTTCCAGATGGTTGATATCGGCAGCTGCTGCCTGAGCGATGGACGGCCTGGCCTTTATGATCGCCTTGAACCAGTCTTCCAGCGCCACGTTACTCGCTTGGACCTGCATCTGTCGGGCAAGGTTCGCAGCGAGCGCATCCTCGAAAGTCGAATAGGCCAGCAGGTGGCTTGTCGCATAATCGCCGAGTACCGGGTTGCGCTCGGTCAGTTGCCGGGCTTGATCGCGAAGGCGCTGCCAGAGAGGGCTCATATCGATCTCCTGTTGCCGATGGGTCGAGTATGGACACGCGGCAGACGCGTCAGCAATCATCGCAAACTCGGAACTCTGTTGCCTTTATCGCAACTCATGGTGCAACTCGGGAGGCGTGCGAGTTCCGGGTAAAATCGCCGAATCCGTTGTATCCCTGCAGCGCCCGCTGACGTTTATCCCTTTCAATTGCGGATGGATCCGACAGGCTCGCAGCTTCCATGGCGTGTTAGAATCGCGGCCTGTAGATGAGGCGACAGTCAATGGCATTGCAAAACCTGGATAACAGATCGATCGTTCTCGATACCGAAACCACCGGTATGCCGGTGACAGATGGTCACCGGATCATCGAGATCGGTTGTGTCGAGTTGATTGGCCGGCGCCTGACCGGTCGGCATTTTCACGTGTACCTGCAACCTGATCGCGAAAGTGACGAAGGCGCGATTGGTGTTCACGGTATCACTAACGAATTTCTGGTCGGCAAGCCCCGGTTTGC
Source organism: Pseudomonas syringae group sp. 26L6 (assembly GCF_032587815.1). NCBI lineage: Bacteria > Pseudomonadati > Pseudomonadota > Gammaproteobacteria > Pseudomonadales > Pseudomonadaceae > Pseudomonas > Pseudomonas syringae group sp. 26L6. The sequence goes on along the minus strand of NZ_JAWHPJ010000052.1, from coordinate 13,599 downwards.
CGAAGTCGCCGATGAATTTTTCGAATTCATCAAAGGCGCGCAACTGATCATTCACAACGCAGCGTTCGATGTTGGCTTCATCAACAACGAATTTGCCTTGATGGGTTCGCAGGACAGGGCTGATATCACCCAGCACTGTTCGATCCTCGACACCCTGATGATGGCCCGCGAGCGCCATCCGGGGCAGCGCAACAGTCTGGATGCCCTGTGCAAGCGCTACGGCGTCGACAACTCAGGCCGCGAGCTGCACGGCGCACTGCTCGACTCTGAAATTCTGGCCGACGTCTACCTGGCGATGACTGGCGGGCAGACCAGCCTGTCGCTGGCTGGTAATGCCTCTGACGGCAACGGCTCCGGTGAAGGCTCTGGCAACCGAGGCAGCGAAATCCGCCGTTTGCCTGCCGATCGCAAACCTTGCCGCATCATTCGTGCTTCGGAAAGTGAACTGGCCGAGCATGAAGTCCGTATGAGCACCATTGCCAAGGCATCCGGTGCACCTGCTTTGTGGGTACAAATGCTGGAAGCCGCAGCGCAGACGTCCTCCTGACAGCAACCAGCGAGTGGTGACATGAACGTGGCAAACCCTGCCTTGAGCATTCGGATCGCAGACGAATGCTTCGAGGACTACATTCTCAATAGCGAATTCACGTTTACAGTGCTTGGCTATGCCCAACCGCGTATCGGCGAAAGCGTTGATTCATGGCAGGTTGAGTTGGTCGAGCCGTACAGCAAGAATTATGGTATCGATTCTCAGGAGTTTGCCGATCATCGCGATGCCGCCACGAGTTCGGTGATGGTGGCCTGGCTGGATGACCGCCCTGTTGGCCATATCGTGATGAGCACTCACTGGAGCGGGTTCGCCTACATCGATGAATTGGCGGTAGACGAGTCGGCGCGTCGTCATGGGGTCGCGCGTTCATTGCTCGATGTCGCTCAATTCTGGAGTCGCAAGCGCAATCTGCCCGGCATCGTTCTGGAAACCCAGAACAATAACCTGGGTGCCTGCAGGTTGTATGAGCGTTGTGGATACGTGGTAGGCGGGGTGGATCATATGCGCTATAGAGGCATAGATCCCAACACACGTGAAACGGCGATTTTCTGGTATCTGATCTTTTCTGACTAGCAACTTCCCGCTGGCAGCGGCAGCTCGAGCGGGAGTTCTGCCTGTATTACGACGGTGTACGGGTGATTTTTACGCCCGATTGCACCAGTTGAAAGTCTTCACCACCCAGATGCTTGACCCGGTCACCAATTGCCAGTCTGTAAGTGATTACCGGCTGCCCGCCCTGCACCTCACCCGGCTGCGATTCCTGGAATTCATGGACCGGGTAGACGCGACCTTCGGCGTCTCTGGCATGAAATTGTCCGACGAGAACTGAAGCCATTTGCTCTGTAACCTCTGAAACTGAATATAACTGCTGGTTTACGAATCCATCGAGGCTAGTAGACCACTGATCTATAGGTGAGTTTGCCGGCAGGAAAAAAATAATCCGGGCGGTTGTGGCGCGTCGGGGAATTGACCAGGGCAATGGTCGTCTAAAGGCGGCTGTTGTTGTATACCTGATCTTCCCTATTAATCAGATGACGGATATTTTCATGAGCCAGGTTCATACCATTGCCGTATTGGTCGGCAGTCTGCGAAAAGACTCCATCAACCGAAAAATTGCGCTTGCCCTCGCGGAGCTGGCACCTGCCAGCCTTAAACTGAATATCGTCGAAATTGGCGATTTGCCTCTGTATAACGAAGACATTGATGGCGCTTCTCCGCCGCCAGCCTACAGTGCATTTCGCGACCAGTTGGGCGCTGCCGACGGCGTGCTTTTTGTAACACCGGAATACAACCGTTCGGTGCCGGGTGCCCTGAAAAATGCCATTGATGTGGGCTCGCGTCCTTACGGCAAAAGCGCTTTCAGCGGCAAACCCGGCGCGGTCATAAGCGCTTCTCCGGGTGCTGTCGGTGGCTTTGGTGCCAACCATCACCTGCGCCAGTCTCTGGTATTTCTGGACGTGCTGTGCCTTCAGCAGCCTGAGGCATACCTGGGTGGCGCTGGAAGCTTTTTCGATGAAGCGGGCGCACTGTCCGACAAGACACGGCCATTTCTGGAGAAGTTCATCAACGCCTTCGCTGCATGGGTTGAAAAGAACGTCCAGCCTTCCGTTAATTGATGTGAGCGACGTGCGCCTGCGGACCCATTGCTTTATGTAACGCAGGCGCGTCGTGCTACCTCAATAAGCTGTTTCCTTTTCCTCTGCCACGTGCCCCGGCGCAGTGAGCGATGAGGGCTATTCAAAGGAAACAGCACATGCCAACAGTACTTCCCTATTTTTTCAGCGACTCTCTGCGCAGCCGATTCACACAGGACATTCATGACGCAGTCGGCAGCTCACGCATCAGCAGTGAAGATGGCAAGTGGCTGCAATTATTGGTCGGAGTAAGTGTCGAGCCCAACAGCGATGCACCCCGTCCAAGAGCTGATCGGCTGATCATAGGCGACAATTCGCCCGATAACGCCGAAGTTGCGGGTGCCTTGTTAATCAGCGACCCCACGCCAGGTGTCGCGCCAGTCTTTTTGAGTACCCTGACCTTCGGGGTTGAGCGATTCGAGAGCCGCACTTCGCTGCTAATTGCCTTGCAGCAGCGGTTTGGCGACGTCAGCGATATATCGACTATCGAGGCAGAGCGTGTCGAGGGCTCGCTCTTCGAAGCGCGTACGCTGGCGATCATGCGCCAGCAGGCCGGGCATCTGGAACGCCTGTTGGTCCAGTTGCAGGGGCTGCCGGACCTGCGAGCTGCGGCAGGCAAGGCCTTGCAGACGGCGTTAGTGCAGAGAGGCGTCGCAGACAGCGTCGACGTTTTCAGTCAGGTGGTGCAGATTCTGGGCACTGATCCCGGAGCCAATCCGGTGGTGTCATCGGTAGTGGGCACTCAGTATCTGGCTGATGCTGCTGTGCAGGCATTTTCCCTGAACGTTCTTCCGACGGGTCTGATACGGCAATTTCTGGATGCGCGGGGCCTTGTCTTGCCGCAAGCGCAGAGCGAGCTTTTCGAGCTGGCGCTGGCTGACGTGGTTTCGGGAGTTCGCGATGCATACGAGCAATTGCTGTCTGACTACTGGATGTCAAAACGACAGGACGGCCGTACAGTAAGAGACTTTATTGGTCATGCGCTCGCTGAGTGTTTTCTTCAGCATCTTTTATCGAGCCGGGCACATGGCACGATGACTGAAGCAGAGTATCGCTGTTTGCTCAGCCTGTTACCCTCGCAACCTGGCAATGCACAGTCGATACGCGTTCAACGGTTGTCAGTCACCGTTGCGGGACAGGAGCCTGTCAAGCTGGTGGGCGTGTTCCTGATTGATTTTCCCGCAGAACAGCCGTCGAGTGCGTTTCTCTACTTCTCGCTGTCGGGCTTCTTGCGCTTTGATGATCCGGCTCGTGCAATAGCGCACGTACTGAGCGACCCCTCACGTGCCGAGCTGCTGTTTTATTCATCCTTGAACGATCACCTTGCCATTAAAGAGAAGGGTAAGGTCGAGTCGTATCAGGATGCGTTCGCCAACGTGTTTTTCAGTGAATTCGCTGACTCTGTGATCGCTCTGCAAAAGCGCAATCTGCGTTATGTCCTGGGCCTGCCACCGATCCAATATGAAAAAAATCCGGTTCGGGTTGATGATGCACTGGATATTCGCGGACTCCTGGATGGCCGGCTATCAAACCTCCACGACTCAGGGCGCTGGCGTCCGGAAGTGCTGCCCTTTGGCCAAACCTGGGGAGCCTCGATCCAGGCTAGCGTGGGGGAGCATCCGAAGCTTGTTTCCGAGCCTTCTTACAACTGGATTGGCAAACTGAAGAAGCTTGATGTGTTGCTTGAGCGCGTTGATGTTCTGCATGCCGGTGTTGAGGGCTGCATGCGTCACGCGCTGAACCGTTACCTGGCTGTAATTGGAGGACCACCTCTGGATGCCCGCGCCCTTTGGATCTTGCCGGCTGCCATGGATGCGGTGCCTGTGCGGCTGCTTTCGTTGGCGCTTGACCGCGTTTGCGGCTACACGCAGGACCCCCTGTCAGACAGCGTGGTGGTGGCAGGGCTGATAACTCCGGTTCTGAATCGGCCATTGCAACGCCTGCCGTTGGCATTGCTCGAACACATACTGGTCTGTGTACAGGAGGAGTTTCCTCGCCGCTTCGAAGAGCAAATCAGCCAATTCTATTCACGTACGGTTCGTCAGCTGGATAGCAGCGAGCGCCCCGGTGTGATATCCGGCCTGGTCCGCGAGTATGCACTGCGCCTGGAATTGCTTGTTGAAAAGCGTACAGGTTTGCTTCCCGAGTCGGTCATCGAGAGCGTTCAGCAATTACTGGACCGGCCACTGCCTGGTCTCAGGGAGGCGCTGGGTGAGTCACAGGTCGATGCGTTCACCGTTTCTGTTCAGTTCGATCCTGAATCACCTGCAATCCAGGTGCCCAACGCGTTCGTGATCAATAACAGGCTTGCTCACAGCTCGCCCGCTCTGTGGGTACTGAGCAAGGGACTTGTATGTTTCGAAACCCTGCAGGCACTGAAAGACTATGTTGCTGCGCGGTTGACAGGTTTCGAACTGGTTTCGCACTTGTCGGGGGTTCTTGCCGAGCCGGACAGGCAGAGGCTGCTTGATCATCGTACCCGGACTGGCACGCTGGATCTCAAGGTAAAACTGCAACGCATTGAAGAGCATTTCATCGAAACGTTACAACGTGGCGAGGTGGAACGTCAGCGAAGCACCGTGGCGTATCTTTATCAGCAGGCCGTGACCTGGCGGGTACCGTCAGAACTTTTCGTCAACCTGCTGAGTGCAGGAGAGCGCGATGACCGAAATCGCCAGGCTCTTGGCTATCTGGGCGTTGCCATCCAGTTCATCATCTACAAAGCCATCGTCCCTTCATGGGTCAGCGAAGCGTCGGGGACTGATCAGATTACGCTGGTGAATGCCCTGCAGCGGTTCTATGTGACCTGTGTCGGCCAGAAAGATTTTTTGTTTGATATACCCAGTCTCTATGACTACTGCTGCGAGCGACTGAAAAGCAGGTTCAACACCGATTTCACCGAGCCTCGCCCTGACCCTGAAAGCGTCCGGGTGACAATGGCGCATTACATTCCCGTCCCGGTCGCACCGGGGCAGACACCCCAGTCGATACCGGCGGCCACACAATCAGTCAGCGAAACCCTTGTGGAATATGCCATCGACCGTTTCCTGTCCAGGCAGGACGGGGTCATCCTTCTCTCATCAGCGGACGATAAGCCACTGAACGCGTCGCTCACTCCGGCTTACGTTCGTGATCTGGTGAGGTCGCTGGACATCGCTGCGGGTTACCGGAGCATGCTCGAGCCGATCCTTGCCGCGACTGCTCCTGATTACCTCAAACGACGCAAACTGTTCGTCGATCAGATCCCTTCGCTGGATATACTGCGAGCGTTTGCGCTCAGGCTCAAGAATGAGTTGTCCGAGCAAGCTTATATGGTTATCGAAAACGTTCTTGATATGCCTGATGCCATTGCACGCCTTCCCGTCAACGGCTGCAAGATGGTATTCAGCCCCCTGCAGTTTCTCCCTGCCAAGGAAGGCTGGGAGCCGACCCTCGTACTCAATACGTATCTGATGGGGCCGCATGAAAGCCAATCGGGACCGTGGGTGCTTTACGCGCCACTGCACGACGAATTTGTTTTCAAGGAGTACCCGGACCAGGCTGCGCTGTTGAGGGACATCCATACCTCTACCTATCTTCAAGCGTACATTCTGGATCGTGTTGATCCCCATTTGCGCAAAGTCTATGACAAAGGTGGCTTCGTGGAGCCGCATCTCCCTTTCAGTGCAGAATCCTCTTTTGACGTGCCCTTTGATACTCCTGCACCGGTGACCGTGCAAATCGATCCCTATAACGGTAACTGTCTGCTGCTGATGTTCGAGGGCGCTCTGGATACCCTGAAGTTACAAGTGCAACAGCACAGCGTCACTAATGCCGAACAGCGCCGCGCTGCTTCCCGGTACCTGTTCACTCTGGGGGCCGAGCAAGTCATGGCACTGATGCCGGGGCGTCTGGGTGCATTGGTTGGTATCATCCAGGGGCAGGCGCTATTGAATCTGTCGGTCATCTCGGCCGGGGGGCAGCACTGGGGCAAGGCCCTGTCGGAGTTCATGGCTGCCTTGAGCGTAATGATCTCTTCCGGGCAGAACTCTTCGGCATTCACATCACGTACGGTTGACGAGACCAGCACGTTACCGGACGACGCTGCTCTGTCCGACACGCTTTTGCAACTGGAAGATGAGCCCAATGAGTCCGGGTTTTCCTGGAGCAATAGCTCACTGACGCAGCAGATAAGAGACCGCCTGCGCGAATTCGAAGCTCATGAGATCGCCTTGGACACGCTGCAAAGGGATGAGCTGTTAAGTGTCTACCGCGATCCGGCCACCGATAGAAAGTATGCAGCCATTGGTGGTAAGACCTATGAATTGCAGTCCGATGAGGACGGTTGGTTCATTATTGCGGGCAAGAAGATTGGCCCCTCGGTCAGTCTTGATGCCGATCAGCAATGGAAACTCGATATTCAGGGCGGACTAAAAGGTGGCGGTGGTGCGCTTACCCGTATTGAAGGCAGCGTCATTGATGATCTGGTTGACGACCTGATAGTCATCAATGCTCGAGGTATGTCCGAGATTCGACATTCCTATCGAGAAATGGCCCAGGCCATCGAAGATGCATATGTTCAGGCTCAGCATTATCTGGAAAACTGCCTGGCCAACCTGACCAGGCGATTGCCGGACGGAAAGCCAGATCCACGGACGGAAAAGATACTGGCTGATTTTTTTGCTCAGAAGGTCCCGGATGAGCATGTGTATAAAGTCACCAAAAAGGCCGTTACCAAGATTTACGAGGAGTTGATGAGCCCTTCGATGTCGCCTATCGACTCCAAGCGTTACGTGGTCGGCATTAACCGGGTGGGCAACGAGTCCGCCAGTGCGTTTATCTTCGAAGCTGACCCATTAAGGCGGGTTTTTCTGACTGAGCAGTTCTTTCGTTTGCCTACCTACCGTTTCAAGCTCAACGTCATTCGCTCGGGTGAATTCAAGCATGGTCCGCATTATCGCGCCACGATCCTGATTCATGAGTTATCTCACCTGGTGCTCAAGACTGACGACATTGCCTATCTCGAATCTCAGGCGCCGTTTGTTGATTTGCTGGATGACGCATCGGAGTATCGACTGCGCATCAGAAACGAGCTGACCTATCAACAGCAGAAGACCCTGTCCTACCACACTGACCGCGACAAACTGTTCAGGCAGCTGGATGAAGACGTGTGGCGCGACTTGAGGCGAACGGACGGTAATGGTAAGCAGACGATTCTGCGGATAGCGGGTAAGAAGACCCTTGATGAGGCTCGAGACGTGTTTTACGACGATGTTCGCAAGCGTATCGACATCACGCTTAAAAACGCCGACTCGGTCGCGTTGCTGGTGACACTGCTTGGGCGGGAGCGATTCATGACGCGCTGACAGCATGCCCCGGCGACAGGCATCGCCGGGGCAGTCGCGTTTATCAGACCAGGTAGTGACGCAGTTCGCGGGCAATCAGCAGACGCTGGATCTCACTGGAGCCTTCGTAGATCTGGGTGATGCGCGCGTCGCGGTAGTACCTTTCGACAGGGTAGTCTTCCAGGTAGCCATAGCCGCCATGAATCTGGATGGCTTTGGAACACACCCACTCGGCCATTTCCGAAGCGAACAGCTTGGCTTGCGAGGCTTCGGACAGGCAGGGCTGCCCGGCGCTGCGCAGGCGCGCGGCATGCAGAATCAACAGCCGCGAGGCATTGATGCGGGTGTGCATATCGGCCAACAGGTTGGCGATGCTCTGGTGCTCGATGATCGGCTTGTCGAACTGCACGCGCTCACGCGCATAGGCCAGCGCGGCCTCAAACGCGGCGCGGGCGATGCCCAGGGCCTGCGCCGCGATGCCGATACGGCCACCTTCCAGATTGGAGAGGGCAATTGACAGCCCCTTGCCGCGCTCGCCCAGCAGGTTGGCCGCCGGAATTCGGCAATTGTTCAAGGTGACGGCGCAGGTGTCGGACGCCCTGATGCCCATCTTGTGTTCGCTGCGGTCAACCACGAACCCCGGGTTTTCGGTGGGTACCAGAAACGCTGACAGGCCCTTTTTACCAAGCTGCGGGTCGGTCACGGCAAACACAATGGCCAGTTGTGCGCGTTTGCCGTTGCTGACGAACTGTTTGGCACCGTTGATGACCCACTCATCACCTTGCAACTCGGCACGAGTGCGCAGGTTATGTGCTTCGGAGCCCGCATGCGGTTCGGTCAGGCAAAAGCAGCCTATAGCCCGACCGGTGGCGAGCTTTTCCAGCCAGGTGTGTTTCTGCTCATCAGTCCCGTAATTGAGCACTGGCCCGCAGCCAACTGAGCTGTGTACGCTCATCAGCGTGCCGGTGGCTGCGTCGGCTGCGGAGATCTCTTCAACCGCCAGCGCATAGGCGACGTAGTCGATGTAAGTGCCGCCCCATTGCTCCGGCACCACCATGCCTAAAAGGCCCAGCTCGCCAAGTTTGGCGACCAGCGCATCATCGATCCAGCCGGCCTTTTCCCAGGCCTGGGCGTGCGGGGCGATTTCGTTGCGGGCAAAGTCGCGCGCCATGTCGCGAATCATTACCTGTTCTTCGGTCAATTCAAGGTCGTGCACGACTTAATTCTCCACACCGCTGAAGAAACCCTGCACATGCGCGCTGCTGACGTCCTGCGCGCTGGCGTGTTTCCATTGCGGCTTCTTGTCTTTATCGATTATCAGGGCGCGTATGCCCTCAATCAGGTCGCCGCGCTCGAACCATTGGCGGTCCAGGTGCAGTTCCATGGCAAAGCAATCCTGTAGTGGCAAGTGACGGCCACGACGGAGCATTTCCAGGGTCACGGCCATCGCCAGCGGCGAGTGACGCTTCATGCGGCCGACGGTATCCAGCGCCCACTCGCGGGTGTCGCCGATGACCACCTCTTGCAACTGCTCGAGTATGCTGGGGATATCCGGCAAGCCGAAAAAATGATCAATCGCCGGGCGCAGGGTTTCCAGAGGCGGGTAGGGCAGGCGCTGGGTCGCCAGCTTGGCGAGGGCACCCTGCAGGTCCTTGAGCGGCGTCGATTTCCATTTCAGGTGGTCGAGCATATGGTCGAGGCGAGGCAGCATTTCGCTGTTCATCGACCAGTTGGCAAGCCCGCAGTACAAGGCATCGGCAGCGCCGATCTGGGACCCGGTCACGCCCAGCCAGGTGCCCAGCTCGCCTGGAAGACGCGACAGGAAATAACTGCCACCGACATCCGGAAAGTAGCCAATGGCGACTTCCGGCATGCCTAGCCGGCTGCGTTCGGTTACCACGCGCAGGTCAGCGCCCTGGACCAGGCCCATGCCGCCGCCCAGCACCAGACCGTCCATCAGGGCCAGTATCGGTTTGCGGTAACGGTGAATGGTCAGGTCCAGCTCATACTCTTCGGCAAAGAATGTGTAGTGCAGGTCCTGGCCGTTCTGATGGCTTTCGTACAGTGAACGGATATCGCCGCCAGCGCAGAATGCTTTGCTACCTGCGCCGCGCAGAACCACTGCATGAACAGACGGGTCGTCAGCCCAGAGGTCAAGCTGCTGGCGAAGTGTGCGGACCATATCCAGATCGATTGCGTTCAGGCCTTCCGGGCGATTGAGGGTCAGGTGACCCATGTGGTTACGCACCTCGACAACGATCGAATCCCGGCTGGAGGGTTGCCGAACCGAGCGGGCCGATGAAACCTGTGAACTCATTCTGAACTCCTTGTTCGGTTGCGCTTTCTTCTTGTTCGAGTCTTGTTGGAGCGTCGCAGAAGATCCTAGCAGCGCAAATGTGCAAAGCAAAACTGCGTTTAAGCATAGCCTGAAGTTTTACAAAGCCACTATTTAGAGCGTTTGCGGCGAGACTGAGTTTAATGCGCCGGGCTGACCGGGGTGAATCATTGCCTGGCTGATGAGTATTATGACTGTCATTAGTGTCACAAAAGGGAATTCCTCGGGTGCACCCATGAAAGTCTCCATGACCGTTCTCTATGACTGATAAATATGCCCCGCGCGAGTGGGCCGCCCATGAGCGTCCAACCATGCCCGGCTCGCCTTCGACGCCTCTGCATTCCGATGCGCGGCGCTGGGCATTTGCGCTGGTGGGGGTGATCGTCGCGCTGACTGGCGGGCTCGGCAACGCGCTGGTGGTTGCCAACCTGCCCTATTTGCAGGGTGCGCTGGGTGCGACGTCGCAGGACATCGCTTGGCTGCCGGCTGCGTACATCATGACCAATGTGTCGATGAACCTGCTGCTGGTGAAGTTTCGTCAGCAGTTCGGTTTGCGCGCGTTCACCGAACTGTTTCTGGTGCTTTATGCACTGGTGACGCTGGCGCACCTGTTCGTCAACGATATTGACTCGGCCATCGCCGTGCGTGCGGCGCACGGCATGGTTGGCGCTGCACTCAGTACCCTTGGGCTGTATTACATGATTCAGGCGTTTCCGCAGAAATGGCGGCTCAAGGCGCTGGTGCTCGGGCTTGGCACCGCCCAGCTGGCGACGCCGCTGGCCCGGCTGGTGTCAGAAGACTTGTTGCAGATCGCCCAGTGGCGCGGTTTGTACCTGTTTGAACTGGGTATGGCGCTACTCTCGCTGGGTTGCGTACTGCTGCTCAAGCTGCCACCGGGTGATCGTTTCAAGGCGTTCGAAAAGCTGGATTTCCTGACCTTCGGCCTGTTGGCTGGCGGTTTTGCGCTGCTCTGTGCCGTTCTCTCGCTGGGGCGCATTGAATGGTGGCTGGAAGCGCAGTGGATAGGTCTGGCGTCGGCGGCCTCCATTGTGCTGATCTGCGCCGGACTGGCCATCGAGCATAACCGAAGCAAACCGTTGCTGATCACGCGCTGGCTCGGCAGCGGGGCGATTCTGCGTCTAGGGCTGGCCGTTATCCTGTTTCGCGTGGTGCTGTCCGAGCAGTCAGTGGGCGCCGTAGGCTTTCTTCAGGCGCTGAACATGGGCAGTCAGCAACTGCACACGCTGTACATGGTGATGTTGCTGGGCAGTGTGGCCGGGTTGGCGGTCAGTGCGCTGACCATCAACCCTGCGCACCTGATCAAGCCATTGCTGATTTCTCTGGCGATGATGGCAGTCGGTGCCTGGATGGACAGTCATTCGACCAATCTGACCCGTCAGTCGAACATGTACCTCAGTCAATTCCTGCTGGCATTCGGCGGTACGTTTTTTCTCGGTCCGACGCTGGTGCTGGGGATCAGTGGTGTACTGGCCAACCCGCGCAACATGGTGAGTTTTTCGGTGTTGTTCGGGATCACACAAAACATTGGCGGCCTGATCGGGTCTGCTGCACTGGGCACTTTTCAGATCGTGCGCGAGAAGTTTCACTCCAGTCACATCGTTGAGCACTTGACCCTTATCGACCCGCTGGTTCAGGCGCGATTGCAGAGCTACAGCGCCAGTTACAGTTCAGTGATTGCCGACCCGTCGCTGCGCAACACTCAAGGCATGCGCGCGATGGCTACGGCTGCGACCCGAGAAGCCAATGTGCTGGCCTACAACGATGTGTTCATGCTGATCGCCCTGATTGCCGTACTGACCATGATCTGGATTTCAGCCCGGGTCCTGTGGCTGAAAATGACCACTCAACCTTTGGCGTTGGCACCTGTAGCACCTGCCGCTTCGCCTTCCGTATCCAATTCCGGCGTTAAATCTTCATGAACGAATCCACGACCTCAGATACAGAAGCAACCCGCAGCGCGCCGCCACCTGCACCGTTGACGTCGCCGGTGACCAGCAAGCCGCGCTCGACCCGCAAGCGAGTCGTGTCTTCGGTGATTTTCGCTGCCGTCGCGCTGGTCGGGGTGCTGGTTGTGCTATACGCCTGGCAACTGCCACCGTTCGCAAGTCCGATCGAGAGCACCGAGAACGCCCAGGTAAAGGGCCAGACCACGCTGATCGGGCCGCAGTTGAGCGGGTATGTTTACGAAGTGCCGGTTCAGGACTTCCAGTTCGTCAAGGCCGGCGACTTGCTGGTGCGTCTGGATGATCGTATTTATCGCCAGCGCCTGGATCAGGCCATTGCGCAACTGGCGGTACAGAAAGCCTCGCTGGCCAATAACCTGCAACAGCGACGCAGTGCCGAAGCGACCATCGGCCAGCGCCAGGCTGAACTGCAGAACAGCATCGCCCAGAGCCGCAAGAGTGCTGCCGATCTGCGCCGCAATCAGGCACTGGTGACCGATGGCTCGGTATCGAAAAGCGAGCTTGATGTGACCCGTGCTGCCGATGCGCAGGCAAATGCCGCGGTCGCTGAAGCCAGGGCGGTATTGCAGATCGCCCGTGAGGATCTGCAAACGGTGATCGTCAACCGTGGCTCACTGGAAGCTTCAGTGGCCAATGCTCAGGCGGCCATCGAACTGGCGCGCATCGACCTGGACAACACCCGCATTGTCGCCCCGCGTGACGGGCAGTTGGGGCAGATCGGCGTGCGCCTGGGTGCCTACGTCAACTCGGGTGCACAATTGATGGCGCTGGTACCCGAGCAGCGCTGGATCGTTGCCAACATGAAAGAAACCCAGATGGCCCATGTGCGCCTTGGCCAGCCGGTAAGCTTTACCGTCGATGCGCTCGACGGTCACGAGATGCACGGCCACGTACAACGAATTTCGCCCGCCGCAGGTTCTGAATTCAGCCTGCTGCCTGCCGATAACGCGACCGGCAACTTTGTGAAGATTTCTCAGCGCATCCCGGTGCGCATCGTGGTCGATGCCGATCAGCCAATGCTCGAGCATTTACGGCCGGGCATGTCGGTGGTGGTGAGTATCGATACCAGCGTAGAGGGTGATGAACCATCGGGTCCCGAGGCACGATAATCTCGCCACCCCTATTGTGCGACGCAGAGCGTCGCGACCTGCATTCCCACGCTGGAGCGTGCGGAACGATCATCGCGACTATCGTGCGGCGCTCCGCGTCGCGACCTGCATTCCTACGCTGAAGCGTGAGGAACGATGATCGCAACTATCGTGCGGCGCTCCGCGTCGCGACCTGCATTCCCACGCTGGAGCGTGCGGAACGATCATCGCAACTATCGTACGGCGCTCCGCGTCGCGACCTGCATTCCCACGCTGGAGCGTGCGGAACGATCATCGCAACTATCGTGCGGCGCTCCGCGTCGCGACCTGCATTCCTACGCTGAAGCGTGAGGAACGATGATCGCAACTATCGTGCGGCGCTCCGCGTCGCGACCTGCATTCCTACGCTGGAGCGTGAGGAACGATCATCGCAACTATCGTACGGCGCTCCGCGTCGCGACCTGCATTCCCACGCTGGAGCGTGCGGAACGATCATCGCAACTATCGTGCGGCGCTCTGCGTCGCGACCTGCATTCCTACGCTGGAGCGTGAGGAACGATCATCGCAACTATCGTGCGGCGCTCCGCGTCGCGACCTGCATTCCTACGCTGGAGCGTGCGGAACGATAATCGCAACTATCGTGCGGCGCTCCGCGTCGCGACCTGCATTCCTACGCTGAAGCG
>NZ_JAWHPJ010000051.1:0-1942 GCF_032587815.1 Pseudomonas syringae group sp. 26L6 | reverse complement strand
CCTGAAGGTCTGGGATCACATCGAGGGCACGCACCTTCATCTGCAGATCGCGACCCTTGAAGGCGAGCCGATTCGCCTGCCATTGCTCAGCGGCACGAAAGTCACGCCGCGACAGGCCGATGCGCAGTTCAACCAGATCGTTCCGGTATTACCGTTCGTGGCATTGCCCGGTTCGAAAACGGTGGACGATATGGGTACACCGGTGCTGGCTCGCGCGGGTTATGTGTATGTGTTTTATCAGGAGAAGCTGTGGCGCGAGCTGGAGATCCACGTCAGCGAAACCGGCAACACGTATCACGACATCGACGTGGCCCGATATCGTCAGCAAAACGGGTTTCTAGCGGGCGACCGCAAGGCCACTGGCCAGGCGCTTGAGGACATCTGGCTGCCGGCACTCTGGAACAATCGGCATGTGCAGACGCTACAGTTGTGTTTCTCGGAAATACAGCTCAGCGCGGCACGCCTTGAGCGTCTGGAAAAAGACGCGGCTTCAAGAGATCAGCGCTGCAACAGCCCTGACCTGAGCGGGTCGAAAATGCGCTTCACGGACCTATACAAGGGCAAGCCCGATGGCAAGGCGATGCTCGATGCGTTTTCTGGCTTTGATGCCAAAAACCCTGTCGCCCAGGCACTCATCGCCCCGATCAAGGCGACCCGGCTGAATCTGCAATACAACGCGTTCCCGGTCAGCCTGGCTGCACCGCAGCGCGCCCGCCAGCCCGGTTATGAAAGGCTGCTCGATCATCCGGCGCGGTATCTGTGTGATCTCTCGGGGCAGTATCCGGTCGAGTCCTTCAGAGAAGCCAAGGCATTTCTCGCTCAGGCTGGCAGAGGTGTTGCTGTGCAGGATGTCAGGCACCTGGAGCTGACAGCGATGGCCGACGCGCTGCTCGCCAGTTTGCCGATCGCAGCGGATGCCGAGCCCGTCGATGCGGGCGTGCTCTGGGAAGCGCAGGCCGGTGTCGTCGATGTGCTGGAAAACGCCCGCCAGCGGCAGGTCTGCGGTGTGCTGCTGGACGATGCCTGCTATCGCCTGCGTTATCTGCGACAACGTGTCGATACGTGCCAGCAACTGTTCGCGCTGTGCGCCCGATACGCCGTTCTTCACCCACACCATGCCAGCGCGTTGCTGGTGCAACAACTGGTGGTGCCGCGCAGTATTCGCGGTCAGGAAAACCCGCTGCATGCGGCGATGGCCAAGCTGCATGAGCCTGGCAGGCGAGCGATCAACCAATGCACTGCCACGGTCCAGCGCGCGGTGGTCTGGCGGCACATGCTCAGTGCTCAGGACGCGCTGGTCGCCAGCCTTAAACAAAGCGCCACGGAGCAAATGCTGGCGGATCACCTGAGCCTTGAAGGTTTCGACTACGTGGCGGCGATGTATGAATTGAGTCGGACGCTGGCAACTCTCGCGCTGCTGCCATCCAACGTCGATCCGTTGGCACCCGGTGGCGACATGGTGGATGCGGTCACGGGTGTTGGGGTATGGGATCAGGCCGTGAGCCTTGGGCAGAAGTTTTTGAACCAGACGGCCAGCGTTGACACATCGTCCCTGCACCTCATGCTCTGGCCCGAATGCGATCTACAGACCGCTTGCGCGCCTTATGTCATGCCGGTTACAGATGACGAGAACAAAGGCGACGGCCGTTTTCGCGCCACCGAACTGGCCCGTTTCGAGGCTCAGCCAGCGCCTGACCCTATCGCCCAAGTCACACTGGACGCCACCACCCTCGCTAACTTGCTGGCGGGCGACAGCCTGCAGAACTTCTTCCTGATCAACAACGGCAAAGCTACAACAGCGGCGCTGGTCGGGATCTTTGAAAACCTGCAAAGCGCCGCAGATGGCGCTGCGAACGCCGTCGCCAAAGCCAGCCAGACTCTTGCGTCAGCCAAAGGTAATGCAAACAGCGCCAATGCCAAGGTCCGGTCGGCAAACGACCGA
>NZ_JAWHPJ010000050.1:0-71376 GCF_032587815.1 Pseudomonas syringae group sp. 26L6 | reverse complement strand
CGCAACTATCGTGCGGCGCTCCGCGTCGCGACCTGCATTCCTACGCTGGAGCGTGAGGAACGATCATCGCAACTATCGTACGGCGCTCCGCGTCGCGACCTGCATTCCCACGCTGGAGCGTGCGGAACGATCATCGCAACTATCGTGCGGCGCTCTGCGTCGCGACCTGCATTCCTACGCTGGAGCGTGCGGAACGATAATCGCAACTATCGTGCGGCGCTCCGCGTCGCGACCTGCATTCCTACGCTGAAGCGTGAGGAACGATGATCGCGACTATCGTGCGGCGCTCCGCGTCGCGACCTGCATTCCTACGCTGAAGCGTGAGGAACGATGATCGCAACTATCGTGCGGCGCTCCGCGTCGCGACCTGCATTCCCACGCTGGAGCGTGCGGAACGATCATCGCAACTATCGTGCGGCGCTCCGCGTCGCGACCTGCATTCCCACGCTGGAGCGTGCGGAACGATCATCGCAACTATCGTGCGACGCTCCGCGTCGAGACCTGCATTCCTACGCTGGAGCGTGAGGAACGATCATCGCAACTATCGTGCGACGCTCCGCGTCGCATGCATTTCTGGACGCTCCGCGTCCTCTTTGCGACCTGCATCAAGACTTGATGGCAGCAGGCACCGCTCGCCGAAGACCTCAAAACAGTTTGCTGAACACCCAGTACAGCGAACCCGAAAGCAGGATGGCAGCCGGCAGGGTCAACACCCAGGCGGTGGCCAGGTTGCGTAAGGTGCGCATTTGCAGGCCTGAACCGTTGGCGACCATCGACCCCGCTACCCCGGATGACAGCACGTGGGTGGTTGACACTGGCAGCCCGTACACGTCCGCCGCGCCGATGGTGAACATCGCCACGACTTCTGCCGACGCGCCTTGTGCGTAGGTCATGTGCGTCTTGCCTATGCGCTCACCTACCGTCACGACGATGCGTTTCCAGCCGACCATTGTGCCCAGCCCCAAGGCGATAGCGACCACAATCTTGACCCAGGTCGGAATAAAACGCGTCGCGCTGTCGATCTGCCCTTTGAACGCATCGAGCTTGGTCTGGGTATCGGCGTCGAAATTGCCTACCTTGTTCTTATCCATCACCCGAATGGTTTCCGAGGTCAGGTACATGTCGTTTCGAACGTTGGTGACCGCTTCCGCAGGCACCTTCGAGAGCGAGCCGTAACTGGCGACCTGATTGCCGATCTTGCCGGTCATGACCGCCAGCGCAGGGATCAGGTCGGGGCCTGCCTGTTTGCTGACCAGATAATCCGACAGGGTCTGGCGCGAGTCAGCCGGGGCAGGCAGGGGAGCACTGCGCATCAGTGCCTGTTGGGTGACCTCTGCCACCGCACCGAACTGAGTGGCCTGATCGGCTGGCATGGTGCGGTTGAGCGCATAGGCCATCGGCAGGGTGCCGACCAGAATCAGCATGATCAGCCCCATGCCTTTCTGCCCGTCGTTGGAGCCATGAGCGAATGAAACGCCAGTGCAGGTCACAATCAGCATGGCGCGAATCCACAGCGGTGGCGGTGCATTGCCTTCTGGTGCCTTGTACAGCGCGCGGTTCTTGATGAACATGCGCATGGCCAGCAACAGCAAGGCGGCACAGCCGAAACCCACTAGCGGCGACAGTAACAGTGAGTAGCCTATTTTGGTCGCCTGAGACCAGTCCACGCCGCTGGTGCCGTCCCGTCCGTGCATCAAGGCGTTGGCGATGCCGACACCGATAATCGAGCCGATCAGCGTATGCGAAGAGGACGCTGGCAAGCCCAGCCACCAGGTGCCCAGGTTCCAGATGATCGCCGCGATCAGCAGGGCGAAGATCATGGCGAAGCCTGCCGATGAGCCGGTTTGCAGAATCAGCTCCACTGGCAGCAGTGCGATGATGCCGAACGC
This sequence comes from Pseudomonas syringae group sp. 26L6, assembly GCF_032587815.1. Taxonomy (NCBI): domain Bacteria; kingdom Pseudomonadati; phylum Pseudomonadota; class Gammaproteobacteria; order Pseudomonadales; family Pseudomonadaceae; genus Pseudomonas; species Pseudomonas syringae group sp. 26L6. The sequence continues at coordinate 69,487 of NZ_JAWHPJ010000050.1, read as the reverse complement.
TACTGCACCGCTGGAGAGCATCACACCGAGAAAGTTGAAGAACCCCGACCAGACCACCGCGAAGCCGGGTGGCAGGGAATGGGTATAGATCACGGTTGCGACTGCGTTGGCGGTGTCATGGAAACCGTTGACGAACTCAAACCCCAGTGCAATCAGCAACGCCACGCCCAGCAGCACGAACGGGGTCCAGGTGGTAACCACCGTGCCCATGTCATCGACATCCTGCTTGAGGCTGTAACCAGTAAATAGCAGGCCGGCGATGAGTATCGCGAAGAAAATGACCATGGTCAGTCGACCCGGTTTGCGCCCGAAGTGAGTTGCCGACAGGCCCGCCCGGCCCGTCGCATCGGGAGAAAGTGCGTTTATAGCCATGTTCGCAATCCTGATTGAAAGAATATTGACATGGTCATTGCAAAATGTGACAGAGATGCGACATGCGAGTAATCAGTGGCCTTTTGCGCCAGATTTCTGACAACCGGCAGGCCGGGTCAATAATCGCCACGTTTGCGAAATGCCCAGCGTCCCGCGACCAGCGTAAACGTCGCGACCAGTGCCACCAGAATCCAGAAGCCTTCAGGGTCGGACGCCAATGGTACACCCCCCACGTTCATGCCGAAAAAGCCCGCGACAATGTTGATCGGCAATGCCAGAACCGTTACCACGGTCAGGGTAAACAGGGTTCTGCTGCTCTGTTCATTGAGGTTGGCGGCAATCTCTTCCTGCAACAGTTTGATGCGCTCGCCCAGTGCCGTGAGGTCGTTGATCACCAGCGAGGACTCTTCAATGGACTGGCGCAGCGCCTGGACATCCTGCTCGCGCAGCCATTGCGGAGGCTTGTGCAACAGGCGCATCAAAGAGCCCGGTTCCAGCGCCAGCAGGCGTTGCAGTCGCACCAGCACACGGCGCATGGCACCGAGTTCGGAGCGATTGTTGCTCAGTCGCTGTGAAAGCAACTGGTCCTCAATGCGGTCGACGTTGACGCTGGTCTTGCGCAGAAACTGGGTCAGCACTTCGCCTTGGTCACTGAGCAGGTGAGCGAGCAGTTCCAGCGGTGAATCGAACTGTTCGCCGCGCTTGACCGCTGAGCGCAACTTGTCTACCGAGCGCAGTGGCTGCAGCCGGGCGGTAATCAGCAAGCGCTGGCGGGCGCAGACCCACAAGGTCGAGATGTCGGTCGAGAGCCTGTTGAAATCGAACACCACATCGTTGACTACCGCCAGCAACGTGGCGTCGACGTGCTCGATTCGGGTAGAGCGCGAGCCTTCGTGCAGGGCCTCGAAAAACTCTTCCGGAAGGTCCAGATGGGTTTTCATCCAGCGCTCGCAGGCTGCGTGCGACAGGTTCAGGTGCAGCCAGATGAAGTCGTTCTCTTCCGGAGGGTTTTGCAGGTAATCCAGCGCGGCGGCCGAGCCGATTTCCTGGCCACTTTCAGCGTGGCGAAAACGGAAGCCGTAGAGCAGACCGAAAAGGTCGGAGTCCTGATGGTGGTGAGCAATACTGTGGTTCATGGCTGTCCACGTGCGGCCTGGCCCGGGCAGGGAGGCGAAGGCCGCATGATGACAAGGCGTTATTTCATATTTGTGACAGCTTGTTGCCAAGTGTGTCATCTGTCACATGAAGAGACGGCCGCATTGGCGGCCGTTCAGTCAATCGACAGCTGCGACTGCATCGAAACCGGTCAGACCATTGCCAGCGGTACTTTGCGAGTCGGCGCTGGCCAGGCCAGGTCAATGTCGGCCAGGTCGCGCTCGGTGAGGCGAATCTGCTCGGCAGCGATGTTCAGACGAATATGCTCCGGGTTGGTCGCCTTGGGAATGGCGATCATGTTGTCCTGACGCAGCACCCACGCCAGGGAAATCTGCGCCGGTGTTGCGTCATGGCGTTTGGCGATTTCGTGCAGGGCAGGGTGATAGAGCAGATCGCCTGCCTGGCCAATCGGGCAATACGCCATCAATGGCAGGTGGCGATCAGCGCTCCACAGCATGAGGTCGAACTCGATGCCGCGTTGTTCCGGGTTGTAAAGCACCTGATTGGTCGCGCAACGCGGGTTGTTCAGCTCGATCATGTCCGGGACATCAAAGTTGGAAACACCCCAGGCGCCGATTTTACCCGCTTCCTGCAAGCGTTCGAAGGCTTCGACGGTTTCGGTCAGTGGGTACTGGCCCGGCCAGTGCAACAGATAAAGGTCGATGTAGTCGGTGTTCATCCTTCGCAGGCTTGCTTCGCACGCGGCCGGGATACCGCTGCGGCTGGCATTGTGCGGGTAGACCTTGCTGACCACGAATACCTTGTCGCGTTGCCCGGCGATGGCTTGCCCGACGATCTCTTCGGCAGCGCCGTCGGCGTACATCTCGGCGGTGTCGATCAGGGTCAGGCCCTGTTCGATACCCAGGCAAAGGCCAGCAATTTCTGCCGAGCGCAGGTGCCCTTTTTCACCCATGTGCCAGGTGCCCTGACCCAGCACTGGTACAGTTCTGCCTGCCAATTCCAGTGTGCGCATGTGACCCCCTGCAATAAATAAGCAGCTAAATGAGCGATTGATTAAGCAGGTGTCAGGCAACAAGAGGCGCACTAGGTTCCGTGCACCCCATCGCAATGCAGATTTAAACCCGGAACTGCTTCAGCAGCCCGTTCAGTTCTTCGCTCAAGTCGCGCAGGTGCAGGCTGGCCGAAGTCGATTGTTCAGCGGCCAGTGCGGTGCTTTGGGACAATTGCGCGGCCTGGGTCACGTTCTGGTTGATGTCGTCCACCACATGCGTCTGTTGCAGAGTAGCGCTGGCAATGGAGGTGTTCAGGCTATTGAGGTTGCGTAGCGCCTGACTGATGGACGTCAGGCTCTGGCCTGCCTGGTTGGCCTGCTCGATAGTCAGTTGCGAGGAACGGCTGCTGTCGCCGATTACCTTGACCGCCGCGTCGGAATGCTTTTGCAGGCGTTCGATCATGGCCTGGATTTCTGCAGTCGACTTCTGGGTGCGCTGGGCCAGCAGACGTACTTCGTCAGCCACTACGGCAAAGCCACGACCCTGTTCACCTGCGCGTGCCGCTTCGATGGCGGCGTTCAGTGCCAGCAGGTTGGTCTGCTCGGCAATCGAACTGATGACTTCCAGTACGCTGCCGATCTGCGTGCTCTCGCTGGCCAGACTCTGCATCACTTCAACGGCTTGGCCGATGGTGGCGGACAGGTGTTCGATCTGGCGCAGGCTGTTATCAATGTTGACCTGACCCTGCTGCGCCTGTGACTCGGCATCACGCATTTCGTTGGCGGCCTGCTCGGCGTTCTTGGCCACGTCTTGTACGCCATAGGTCACTTCGTTGATCGCGGTGGCAACCAGGTCCATTTGTTGGGACTGCTGCTCGCTGCGTTTCTGCGCCTGCCCGGCATTGCTGCCCAGATCCGTTGAGGCCTGGCCCAGCGCTACTGCCGAATTCTGCAACTGGCCGACGACATTGCGCAGCTTGGCGACAAAGGCGTTGAAGTGAACGCCCAGCTCGGTGATTTCATCCTTGCCGTGGGTTTCCAGCGTACGGGTCAGGTCACTTTCGCCACTGGCGATGCTGGCCATTGCACCGACCGCCGCTCTCAGCGGTCGCACGATACTGCGCACAATCATGACCAGTAGCAGGACCATGACCAGCACGATGCCTGCGATGAAGATGCCGGCGTTCCATAGCTGTGCCTTGAACTCTGCCGCTACGTCATCGACGTATACGCCCGACCCCAGAATCCAGCCCCAGGGCTGAAAAAGCTGCACGTAAGAAGTTTTTTTCACCGGCTCGCTGGCACCGGGCTTGGGCCAGCGGTAATTCACCATCCCGGCACCCTGGGCTTTGACCAGCGTGACCATTTCGTTGAACACCGCAAAGCCGTCCGGGTCCTTGATGGTCGATATGTCCTGGCCTTCAAGTTTGGGGTTGGTGGGGTGCATGATCATCACCGGGCGCAGGTCGTTGATCCAGAAGTAGTCGCTCTGGCTGTAACGCAGGCTCTTTATCTCTTTCAAGGCCTGCTGTTGCGCAGCCTCGCGTGTCATGCCGCCTGCAGCTTCAAGCCCCTGATAAAACGAGAGGATGCCGCTGGCAGTCTGCACCACATGCATGGTTTTCTCGGCCTTGGCCTGATACAGGTCGTTATGCAGCTGCCTGAGCAGCGTCGCCGACAGGACGAAGAGCATCAGCACTGAAACGACAAGAATCAGCCACAGACGGCGACTGATGGACAAACTGCGCATACTCATGATTGGCATCCCATGCATTATTTTTTTTCTTCTGATGACTCCGATCCGCGCAACGCGCGATTCAGAGCCTTTTAAGCGTCTCGGCGCATCCTGACCAAACATGAGCGGCCGGTCACACTTTTTAACGGCGTACATCGCTATGGCGAAAGGCTTACAGCAACAGACGCGATTGGCTCTATCGACGGACCCTCAGTGAATGTAGGATCCAATTCAACAGCTGCAGCGAAGGAACGCCGCAGCGATCAGGGAAGATCGACCATTGCCAGGAGGCTACTGACAGGATGTCGGAATGGTCATGTTGCAAAACCACCCGCTTCGGCGGGTTTTTTGCGTCTGCAGCAAAGCGGGGTGGGGTTCAGCGGTCCGGCTCGCAACCCTTGAGCACCAGCCTGAGAATGGTCCGGGTCGCGGCCTCGTAATCAGCGTCCTCCAGTTTCGCCTTGCCGGTGACGGTTGCGATCTGCCAGTCGAAATCTGCATAGGTCTGGGTCGCGGCCCAGATGGTGAACATCAGGTGATGGGGATCGAGCGGGGCGATCTGCCCGCTGTCGATCCAGGCTTGAATGCATTCGATATTGTGCCGCGCCTGCCCATTGAGCTGTTCGATCTGCTCTGACGTAAGGTGCGGGGCGCCGTGCATGATCTCGCTGGCGAACACTTTTGAGGCGAAGGGCAGGTCACGGGAAATCTGGATCTTCGAACGGATGTAGCTGCTCAGCACGTCGGCCGGTACACCTTGAGGATTGAACGGCGTCGACGCTTGCAGGATGGGCTCGATGATGCTTTCCAGCACCTCGCGATAGAGGTTTTCCTTGGATTTGAAGTAGTAATAGACGTTGGGCTTGGGGACACCGGCCTTGGCCGCGATATCGCTGGTCTTGCTGGCGGCGAAGCCCTTGTCGGCGAATTCTTCGCTGGCAGCGCGCAGGATGAGTTCTTTGTTGCGCTCGCGGATACTGCTCATGACCCGGTTATTCCCTTGCCTGCATGGCGGTCGCGCATGTTAGCACCGGGTTCGCGCAGCGCTCAATGTTGAAGGCCCGAAGCAGGATCGCAACGAGCCGGTTGCATCAGGCGCTCATCAATTCCTGGACTCGGGCAGCCAGAGCATCAATCGCAAACGGCTTGGTCAGTACCCGCATGCCTGGCCCGAGCTGCTCGTCACCAATGGCAGCGTTTTCTGCATAACCGGTGATGAACAGGGTTTTCAGATGCGGACGTACTTCGCGTCCCGCGTCGGCCATCTGTCGCCCGTTCATGCCACCGGGCAAGCCCACGTCGGTGATGAGCAGATCGATATGCACGTCCGAGCGCAGCAGTTTGAGGCCGGCCAGGCTGTCGGCCGCCTCGATCAGGGTATAACCCAGATCCCCGAGCGCGTCGGTGAGCAGCATGCGTACCGTCGGTTCGTCGTCCACGATCAGAATGGTCTCTCCAGACTGGGTAAACTCGAACGGCGCCTGGTGCACATCGCTCTCGTCTCTGGTCGCTGTACCGTCGTAACGTGGCAGATACAGGGATATCGAGGTTCCTTTGCCCACCTGCGACTGAATGCGCACCCGACCGCCGGACTGATTGGCGAACCCGTAAATCATCGACAGACCAAGACCGGTGCCCTGACCAATGGGCTTGGTGGTGAAGAAGGGGTCGAATGCCTTGGCGATGACATCGGGCGTCATGCCTGTGCCGGTATCGGTCACGCACAGCGACAGATAGTGACCCTCAGGCATATCGTGCATCCGCGCCACATCACCTTCTATCCATTGGTTGTCGGCCTCGATCGTGATGCGCCCGCCGTCCGGCATCGCGTCGCGGGCGTTGATACACAGATTCAGCAGCGCGTTCTCCAGCTGGCTTGCATCGACCAGCGTTGGCCATAGACCTATGGTGCCAATGGTTTCGACCACGATGCTGGGGCCTACCGTGCGCTGGATAAGGTCTGTCATGCCTTTCATCAGCCTGTTCACGTCGGTCGGCTGTGGGTCCAGTGTCTGGCGTCGGGAGAAGGCCAGAAGCCTGTGCGTCAAGGCCGCGGCGCGCTTGGCAGCGCCCTGTGCGGTGACGATGTATTTGTCTACATCGTTCCAGCGCCCCTGTGCAATACGGGTGTTCATCAATTCCAGAGCACCGGAAATGCCCGCCAGCAGGTTGTTGAAATCATGGGCGAGACCGCCAGTCAGTTGCCCCACAGCTTCCATTTTCTGCGACTGACGCAGCTTTTCTTCAGCTTGCATCAGTTCCGCAGTGCGTGCTGCCACGCGCTGTTCAAGCGTGTCGTTGAGCGAGCGCAGCGCTGCAGTGGCCCGGTCGCGCTCGGCCGCCACAGCACGTCGTTCATCGACGTTGATGAGCACGCCCGGGAAGCTCAGTGGAGTGCCGTCATCGGCACGGTCGACACGACCGTTCGCCTCGATCCAGTAGTAGAGGCCGTCGGCACGGCGGACCCGATACTGGTGGGCATAAACACGCCCACTGGTGATGACCGCGTTGATCGCATCGATCAAGCCTTGCTTGTCTTCGGGATGAACAGTGGCAATGACCTGTTCCAGACTCAAACCATCGAAGCCCAGAGCGGGGTCAAGACCAAACGCCTTGGCGAAGGCTTCGTCGACGGTAAAGCGGTCGGCCGTCAAGTCCCAATGCCAGGTACCGATAATCGCACCCGCGGCGAGGGCGAGCTGAACGCGGTCGACGTTCGCGCGTGCGACGGCTTCGCTGGTGCGCAATCGCTCCTCGGCGTTGCGTCTTTCCGTCACGTCACTGAAGATGACTGCAATCTGTCGATCAGCCGGTTCACCGACACGCACCGCTCTGACTTCAAACCAGCGCTCGAACGCCTTGGCGTAATTCTCGAAATTGGCAGGTTCGCCGGTTTTGGCGACATGGCCATAAGCCTCAAACCAGAAACGCTCCAGGTCTGGAGCAAACTCGGTCACCCACTTGCCACGCAAATCGACACCGGCCTGACGTTCAAAGGCAGGATTGACCTCGATGAACCGGTAGTCTACCGGGCTGTCGTCTGCATCGAACTTGACCTGAATGATGGCGAACGCTGCTTCGATGGTCTCCAGCATGGCTCTGGAGCGCTCTTCGCTCTGGCGCAGCGCGTTTTCTGCCTGTTGCATCTGTGACATGTCGAGCATCGCGCCGATCATGCGTACGGCTTTGCCCTCGTTGTTGCGTATCACATGACCACGGTCCAGGACATTGGCATAAGTACCATCGAATCGGCGAAAACGGTATTCATCGGTCCAGGCAGTGCCGCTGCCGTCAATCAATGCATGGATAGAGTGGTAAATGCGTGTCTGGTCATCGGGATGGATCTGGGCTATCCACCAGTTACCGGAGGTGTCCAGTGTCGCCAGGGGGTGGCCGTATGCCTGTTCCAGTGCGTCATTCCAGAGCACATGGTTGGCGGTAAAATCCCAATCCCATATTGCGTCATTGGTAGCCTTGGCGGCCAACCGGTAACGTTCCTGGGCTTCTTCGGTTGCGCGTGCCACCAGATGCTCCCGGGTGCGGTCGCGCAGGATCTTGACGAAGCCAAGGTGAGTATTTTCCTCGTCATACAGCGGCATCATTTCGCCAGACGCCCAGAACAGCTGACCATCCCTGCGCAGGTGCCAGCGTTCGTCCGACGCTCGGCCGACGCTCAGAGCGAGTTGCATTTCATGTTCGATCCGGCCGCAGGCGCGGTCTTCCGGCGTGAAGAAACACTCCGCATCCTGCCCGACCATTTGTGCAGCGGACCAGCCTAACACCTGTTCTGCACCCGGATTCCAGTCGGTAATGATGCCGTCTGGATCCGTGAGGATCATGGCAAAGTCCAGCGCGCTGTCAAAAGCCGCACGCTTGCGCGCCTCCCGGCTGGGCAGTGCTGCTGCGCCGTTTTCCGGCCCGGCGTCGATACCGGCTTCTTCAAGTGCTGCGCGCAGGTGCACGACCTGTGCTTCCAGCTCTTCTCTTGTCAGGTATTTCAGAGCGCCTCCGGCTCACACGTTAATTGTCTGCATGGTCGGGCAGCTGCCCGTGGCTGCTTTTCGCACTGCAATCTCACTGTCGAGGTCGACGCTTGCCAGTGCCCCTAGCGTCCGGGTGTCAGGTGCCGTACTTTGGGTATGTCTCTCTATGGTTATCGACATACAGTCGGGCTTCGGTATGCATCGGCATGCGTGCGGGTTTCTTTAAAGGGCGTCAATATCGGTGCTCAGGCCTTTTTTCCGGGTTTCTTCCGGTCGCATGCTACGATTTATCCTTTCGTTGTGCGAACAGTGCCCTTCGTATGTCCGTGAATTCAAACAGTTCTGATACACCCGCCACAGTCAAGAAACCTGCGGTGAAGCGACGTCTTCCCAAAGGGGAGGTGCGCAAGGCAGAGATCATTCAGGCAGCCATGACCATCTTCGCCCGGGATGGCTATGCGGGGGCCTCGTTGTCTAACATTGCCAAGGTTGCAGGTCTCTCTCAGGTCGGATTGCTGCATCATTTCCCGACCAAACTGGTGTTGTTGCAAGCTGTTCTTGAACATAGGGATCAGTACGTTGCTGCCAGGTTGCAGGACGCCGGGCAAGTCGCTTCGCTGGAGGGGTTCATGGCCTTTCTGAAGCAGGTCATGAGTTTCAGCATCGAAGACGCCTCCGTCAGCCAGGCGCTGATGATCATCAACACTGAAAGTCTGTCGGTCACGCACCCTGCACACCGCTGGTTCAGTGAGCGTTTCCAGATTGTGCACAGTCATCTTCAGACGCATCTGAATGTGCTGGCTCAGGCAGGTGAAATTCGCCAGGACGTTGATGTCAGGCAAATCAGCCTTGAGATAGTTGCGATGATGGATGGCATGCAGATTCAGTGGCTTCGATCGCCAGCAGACGTGCAGATAGACAGCGCATTTGCCAGGTTTCTCGAACGACTGGCGCAGGAACTGGCAGGGCGCTGATCAACGATCAATCGCATGAGAGTAATCGGTGGTCGCATCGACCACCGATTACCGCTACTCAGAATGGCTGTTGCTTAGTAAGCCTGCTCTGCCTTGACTTGTACTGCCTTGCGCAGGGGGACTGGAAGGGGGTTTGAATCTCGTGTGGTCAGTTGCTCCGGATAAAGCGCTACTACCGTGCGGTCGAGTGCCAGGTTTTCCGAGTCCTTGCCCACCAGGACCTTGAACTTGCCAGGGTCGACGTTCCAGCTCACCGAATCGGGTGAGTAATAAGCGAAAGAACGCGAGTCCAGTGCAATCGTGACGGTTTTGCTTTCGCCTGGCTTCAGGTAAACCTTGGTAAAGCCCTTCAACTCTTTCTCCGGGCGATCAACCTGAGGCCTGGATGGCTGCACATAAAGCTGAGCCACTTCAAACCCTGCCTTGTCGCCAGTATTGGTGACCTTGAAAGAGGCCTGAATGGTCGCGCCCGGAGCCAATACGTTGCTCGACAGTTTCAGATCACTGTACTCGTACGTGGTATAGGAAAGACCGAAACCGAATGGATAGAGCGGTTTGGTGTGCTTCTTGTCGTAACCGCGATAGCCCAGGTACAGGCCTTCGCTGTAGGTCATTTCAACTGGAGGGTTGGCGCTGCTGAAATAGTACGGCACCGGGTTCGAGTAGGAAGCATAGCTGGGGTTGTCCTGCGCCTTCTTGTCCAGGGTGATCGGAAGCTTGCCCGACGGATTGACCTTGCCATACAGAATTTCGGCCAGTGCCTGACCACCCTGTTGCCCCGGATACCATGCGTGCAGAGACGCAGCTACCTTGTCAGCCCAGGGCTGCATATCCATACCACCGCCACCGTGCAGTACGACGATGGTTTTGGGGTTGGCTTTCTGAATGAAGCTGATCAACTCGGACTGGAATTGCGGCAGTTCGAACGGCCGATCAAGCGACTCACCCTCGTATTCGAAGTTATTGCCGGCGGCTACCACGACAGCGTCGTAATCCCCCAGGTTCTTCGGTGGACGCAACGCTGCCCAGCTCATCTGCACACCGTTCATGCCGCCCAGTACCGGAGTGAAGTTGCCTTTAAGCCGGCGATATTCCAGGCGCACGTTGTACTCGGTACCGGCCTTGAGACTGGCCGTTTTGACAGTGCGCGGCACCACTGGAATCAGGTCGAACGAGACTTGCGAGCCCTCATCCTCAAGCACCAGCTCGTCATTGATCCAGAGTTTATAGGCACCGTCCGCCCGTACCTTGAACACCTGAGGGCCGCTGATCGTCGGTTTGATCTTGCCGGTGAAACGCGCCGAGAACGAGCCTGCTGACGGGGTATAGCCGTTGACTGTGCTGGTGCCGTTATCGGTCTGGTTGGTGTTGGTAATCCAGTCCAGATTGATGCCGGGTTCGACGCGGGTTGCAACCGGGTCGCCGGACAGCGAGGTATTGGCGTAATACTCGGCTTTTACACCGGTATTGCTGATGGCCTGTTGGTCTTTAGCGGGCTGATACCAGACCGACGACTTCGGGTTCAGGCTCATCTGTGAAAGGTATTCCACGTTGGATGTATTCGACGCCAGTTGCTTGAGGCCGCTCAGTTCAGTGACATAGCTTGCGGGTGCCGAATAAGCCGTACCGAACGGCGCGGTCGGGGGCTGCATGGCCAGATCACCAATGACCGCTATCTTTGCGTTTCTGGACAGTGGCAGCAGAGGCTTGTTTCCGTCTACCGGCTGGTTGCGCAGCAGAACTATCGACTCTCTGGCCACGTTCAATGCGGCCAGTTGCCCGTATTCACGGTGCTCCAGCGGTTGCGCCTTGTTGATTCCCTTGTCAAAACCATAGCTGACCAGTGCTCTCAGGTTTCTGCGCACCTTGTCATCAATCACGTTCTGATGCAGTTGACCATTCCAGATGTAAGGCAGCAGTTTGGCTTCAGTAAACTGGAGCCCGCTGGGCATGTCGATATCGGTACCCGCCCAGGCGCCTTTGAAGGCGTCCTGAACCGAGTTGAAATCGCTCATGACGTTACCTTGAAAACCCCATTGGCCTTTCAGGATGTCGGTGATGAGGTGGTGGTTTTCACACGCGTATTCGCCGTTAATCTTGTTGTAGCCGCACATGATCGAGGCGATATTGGCGTTCTTGACCAGTGACTCAAAGCCAGGCAGATACAGTTCTTGCATCGCTCGCTCGTCAATCTTCACATCCAGATAATGACGGTTCGCTTCCTGCTCGTTCATCAGGTAATGCTTGGCGGCCGCCTGGACGCCCTGAACCTGAATGCCGTTGGTCACCGCAGGCGCCAGTACGGCACCGAGAAACGGGTCTTCGCCGCTCATGTACTCAGCCGCTCGCCCGTTGAAAGGCGTACGGTAGAGGTTGATGGCTGGCGAGAGCATTTGCTGCCCGCCCGCTATCCGGGTTTCGTAGCCGATCGCCAGACCGAATTCCTTGGCCCGGTTGATGCTCCAGGTGGCTGCGAGTGCTGACGGGGAAGGGTACTGCGCACCGAACGTCTTGCCGCCAACCAGCACGCCCATTGCCGAATCGTAGGCGACCGTACCCTGCAGGTTGAACTTGTCCAGCTTCGGAATCATCCGGCCGTCGTCAACGCGCGAGAAATTGATTTTTTCCGATTGCGTCATGTTGTCGAGCATTGCGCCTACGCGCGCTTCGACTTCATTGCCTGTCATCGGCGTCACAGCGAACACGCTGCCTGCCTGGGCGATACCGAGCGCCAACAGGCTCAGGCCCAGGCCTTGTTTGATCATGGACACGGAGTTATTCCTTACGTCATTCATAGGTTGATCGGTTGCAGTCAGTGGGTCACTCAGTGGTCTTCATTGCCGGCAGGGGCGTCAGCAGTGTCGATCGGCGCATCCACCACCGTTTGCGCGCCATTGGGCGTTTTCTGTACGGCAGCGTCGGCACCGGTGATCTGCTCACGCTGAGCGTCGACCTCTGCGCGGCGCTCGCTCGACGTGGATGGCAGCGGGTTCTGCCTGTCAGCGGCAGACACCGGCAGGGCGGCAAGGGACATCAGTAAAGTGGCAACAACAGGCAGCAGGGGGCTGGCCATCGGGAGAGTCTCCAAATAGAAATATGAAACAGGCAGACAGGCAAGTCGGCAGCTCGGGGCGGCCGACAGGTTCTTCAAAACGTGCGTGACAAGCAGAAAATTGCTGAACGGTAAAATACACGAATGCAATTTTATATATTTGATGGTATGTAAATTCAGGTATCAATTATACGGGTTTAACTTTTATTTAATCCCATAAAATTCATATTTAAGGCAATAAATTAGTGTTTTTTGTTATTTTATGGAAATTAATATTCTTTTTTAAAAGCAGAGTGCTCACTCTGTTTTTGGCATTGGCTACGGTTTTCCATGTGGCCGCGTGCTGATGAGGACAAGTATCGCTGCCGCCTGAATACTGGCAGCAAGTGCCAGCGCTATCAGGTCGCTGTCAGGCCCGTTGAATAAAGTCCGGACACCACCGAAGAGTGCTGGCGCAAAGGCGTAGCAGCCTTGAGCGATGGCGACGATCAACGTCACCACGCGCGCAACCTGATGCCTGGGAAATTCCGCTTGGGCAATTAGCGGAGGCAGTGATGTCGCATTGCCGATACCCACACCGAAAAGAATCATGCCGGCCCATAACAGGGCAGAGCTTGTGCCTATAAACATCAGCACCACACAGCCCAGGCACTGGCAGGCGTAACTCAGGCAGGCGATGTGGCGTCGACAGGTGCCTGGCGCTAACAGCCTGCTGGACAGAGACCTGCCGAAGATAGCGCTGCAGGTAGCGACACCCATGGCCATACCTGCGGTCTGCTGTGTGACGTGATCAATCAGCAGCAGGAATAATTGGCTGATCAGGCCAATCTGTGCGAACAGCCCGAGCGACATGGCTGCCGCCAGCGTGAGGAATGGTCGGTTACTCCGTAACGTTATGGGCGCAGTGTCCTGGAATGGAGGCAGCTCAGTGGTTATCTGGAGAATGTCGTCGGGGTGCTGACCCAGATGTTCAGGCCTGAAGCGGAACACACCGAAAGCGAGGAGCGCGATCACACCTGTTGAAAGCACACCCACCACGACCGCAGCAAGGCTGAACCCGAACCGGTCAATCAGGTACACCCAGCCCGATGAAAAGACTACACCGCCGATGCTCGCGCCGTTATAGGCCATCGCCAATGCGCCAGGACGCTTGCTGACAAACCATGGCGAGATGGTAGCGTTGACCGCTGCCGCGCCCATGGTTACCCAACCGAATCCGCTCAGCGCCGCGGCGATGAACAATTGCCAGGGCTGATTGGCGATCGACCAGCCGTACACACCGACAGCAAGGGTTGCCGCCCCTGAAACCGTAATCCACGGGAGGCCATACCTTTTGTACAACGCAGGCAGGTTGACCACGACCAACGTACCTGCCAGAAAATGCACCGTGACCGCAGCCGAGCACAGCGCGGTCGACCAGCCGGTTCTCTGAATCACGGCATACATGAATATCGGCGGACCGTAAAAGCCGATGCCCCAGCCAAACACAGCCATCAGAAATGTAGCAGCGACGACTTTTCTGCCAAAAAAACTCGATTGATGCATGGGTGAATCCCTTCAAGTGGTTTGGCAGCAGTATGATGACCGCCTACGAGAACACTTCAGGGATGGCTGAACTATGGATGTTGAAGCAGCAGACCTCTCGCTGGCGGCAGTGGCGGGTGCCATTGCTGACCCAGCACGATCCCGAATGCTTTGCGCGCTACTGGACGGGCGCGCACGAACCGCGACCGAGCTGGCGGCGCTGGCCGATATAGGCGCATCGAGTGCCAGCGGCCATTTCGCGCGTTTGCGTGAGCAGGGGCTGGTGGAAATGCTCGTACAGGGCCGGCATCGTTACTATCGACTGGCCAATGCGCAGGTGGCGCAAGCGCTGGAAGCCTTGCTGTTACTGACTCAACACAGCGCCGTGCCCTTCAAACCCAACACGCCTTCGGCCTTGCGACAGGCTCGAACCTGTTACGACCACTGCGCCGGTGAAGTCGCCGTCAAGTTACACGATGCCTTACTGAAGGCCGGCTGGTTAAATGAGCAGGGCAAGGACTATGTGATCAGTGAGCGGGGTGTCGAATCACTGAATGCGCTGGGCATCGACGTAGACGCAGTACGTCAGCAACGCAGACGTCTGGCCTACGCCTGCCTGGACTGGAGCGAACGCGCCCCGCACATTGGTGGCGCTCTGGGGGCGGCGCTGCTGGAGCTGATGCTCACGCGCGGCTGGGTAAGCCGCCATCTGGACTCCAGAGCACTGAAGCTGACGGCCAAAGGGGTGGGCGGTATGGCGAAGGTGTTTGGGGTGTGAGACGTAACCACGCTGCTACCGAGCATGCCTGATAGCAGCGTGGCTCAGGCTCAAAAGCTGTACTTGGCCGTCAACGCATAGCTGCGTGGGTTGCCGTAGACGTCGGTAGAGCCCCATACCGAGCTTGCGCCAATCGCCGTGTAGTAGGTGCGGTCAAAGATGTTGTTGGCGTTCAGTTGCAAGTCGAGGTTCTTGCTCACTTGATACCCCGCCATCAGATCAGCAACGGCGTAGCTGCCTTGTTCCAGGCGATAGCTTCCATCGGTGAGCGCGATGTCGTTGTACATGCGGCTCTGCCAGTAGACGTTGCCGCCGACGCGCATCTTTTCCAGTGCGCCTTGCAGGCGGTAGACGGTCGATACCTTGAACAGGTGCTCAGGTGTGTCGGTGTTGAATTGCTGGTTCTTGTTCGCCGGATCGGTGTCCTTGAGGTAGTGGGTGCGGGCATAGGTGTAGCCTGCGCCGACTTGCCAGTTCTCGGTCAGCGCGCCTTGCAGTTCCATCTCGATGCCCTGACTGCGTACCAGACCGGCTGCGTCGTAACAGGTCAGGACCGCGCAGCCCGCCTGGGTCGGTGACTCGGTCTTGAGGTTTTTCTGGTCGATCCGGAACACTGCCAGGCTGGCATTGAGGGCGCCGTTGAAATATTCGCCCTTGATGCCGACTTCATAGTTTTCGCCCACGACGGGGTCTAGCACCTTGCCAGACAAGCTTTGCGCGCTCTGTGGCTGGAAGACATCGGTGTAGCTGGTGTACAGGGAATGGTGTTCATCCAGCTTGTAGATCAGCCCAGCGTAGCGGGTCAGATTGCGGGTGACCTTGTAGTCTTCATCGCCAGAGCGATCGTCGTAGTCGTACCAGTCCAGACGGCCGCCGAGGATCAGGGTCAGCGGGTCGGCCAGGCTCAGACGTGTAGTGAGGTAAATCGCGTCCTGAGTGGCGATGCTATGCGTCTTGCCATCGCGGACGAAGTCCGGCTTCGGCGCGCCAATCGGCAGTCCTGTGTCGTAGGGGCTGTATTCCTTGCTGGTCTTGTCGTACACGCGCCTGCTGGTGCCGACCACCACTTCATGGGTGCGCCCAAACGCTTCGACCGGTCCGCTGGCGTAGACATCGAACGCAGTCTGCTGCTCCTCAGGCTTGGACTGATAGGCCGTCGTTTCCAGCGGGCCGTTGTAGCGCGACAGGTAAGTACCTGAAAACAGACCGTCCAGCGACGAGCTCGAGCCTGCTACGCGTAGTTTCCAGTCGTTGTCGAAACGGTGCTCCAGCTCACCGAACACGGTGTCTATGCGGATTTTCTTGTTTTCCCAATCCGAGCCGGAATAGGTCGAGCGCGGCAGGTTCAGGTGATGGCCGTCAGTGCCGAGGGGCAGACCGCCCCAGAAGTAATTGGTCTGATCTTCCTGACGAGACAAGCCCAGAGTGGCGGTCGTGGCATCGTTCAGATCGGCCTCGACCACCCCGTAGAAAACGCCGTGATCGCTTTTTTCCTTGTCGCGGAAACTGTTGGCATCCTGGTAGGAACCGACTATTCGGCCGCGTACCGTGCGGCTATCGTTCAGTGGTCCGGAGGCATCGAATACGCCGCGGTAGTCGTCCCAGCTCCCGACCGTGCCGGTGAGGGTGACTTGTGGAACGGCGGTAGGACGTTTGCGCACCATATTGATCGCCGCTGAAGGGTTACCAGACCCTGTCGCCAAGCCTGTAGCGCCTCTGATCACCTCGACATGATCGAACATGGCCAGGTTGGGTTGAACGCCTGCCGTGTAGCCCGAGTAGGAGGCGGGCAGGCCGTCGTACATGATGTTGTCGATGTCGAAACCGCGAGAGGTGTAGGTTTGCCGACCCGGTCCGCTGGACTGGTCCAAAAACAGACCTGGGGTGTATTTCACCACGTCGTTGATGCTGGTCATGGCCTGGTCGTCCATGCGCTGACGAGTGACGACGGTCACAGCCTGCGGGGTTTCGCGGATGGTCAGCGGCAATTTGGTCGCTGTCTGCATCGGGCCCGTGGTGTAGGACTGACTGTCTTCGGTAGTAGAGCCAAGTTGGTCGCTGCTGATTTGCGTCGCGCCCAGCTCCATTGTCGTCGCCGATGACGCTTCTGTGGCTTGCGTTTCAGCGCCGTAGGCAGCGTGAGAAGTTGCGATCCAGATGCCCATTGTCAGCAGGGCAGGGGTAAAAAGAAAACGGCTTTGCGATTGCTGGCCCGGCATGAACCCGACACTCCCTGAAGCCGTCCATGGCTGGATGATAATAATGTTGATAACTGTTCGCATTATTGTGGCAGGTTGTTTCTGTCAGAAAAAGACACTGCGAACAAATAGTTAACAAAATTTTCACATTTCCACTGCGAGCACAGGTTCCTCTGTGCCGTACATCAGATGAGCTTTTGGCAGCGCTATCGGTCTTGAAGAGAGGGATCAGGCAGGCATTTTTCCAGCTGTGGAATTGCCCATTCGACGAATGCCTTGACCCGTGGCGAGAGCTGCAAGGCGTGCGGATAAACCAGTTGAATCGGCAGATCTGCCGTTTCGAAGTTATTGAGTACCCTGATCAGGCGACCGTCAGCCAGTTCATCTGCAACCTGGTAATGCATCAGCCGGGTCACGCCCAGACCCTGTACGCAGGCCAGGCTGGCGGCGCGGACCTGATTACAGACCAGTCTGGGTGTGATGTCCTGTATCAACTCTTTGCTCTGCTGTCGGAAGTACCACTGCCGGCCATGCGAAGCCAGCGTGATGCACGCATGCTCAGGCAGGGATTTCGGGGTGTCCAGAAGCGCGGCGGTGCGCAGGTAATCCGGGCTTGCACAGGTCACCAGCCGGGTCGCACCGATTCTGCGCGCGACCATCGCCGAGTCCGGGAGATGGCCGATGCGCAACGCCAGATCAAGGCGCTCGTCAAGCAGAGGCACGATCTGGTCATTGAGGTTCAGCTCGACGTTGATGTTCTGATGCTCGCAGAGAAAGGCGTTTACCAACGGGGCGATATAACGCTGTCCGAACTCGACAGGTGCCGTCACCCGAAGAAGGCCGCGTACGATTCCGTCGCGGCCATCAAGGCGCTGTTCCATATCATCGAAGTCCGCGAGCATGCGCCGGGTCCAGTGCAAATACTCCTCGCCCTCATCGGTCAGAGCCATGCGCCGCGTGCTGCGGTTCAACAGGCGTACGCCCAGATGACTTTCCAGAGCGGCCAGCGAGCGGACCAGCGACGCAACCGATTGCCCGGTGACATCCGCCGCCGAACTCAGACTGCCGCTGTCGACGATCCGCACGAAATTGGCCATTGCCTTGAGCCTGTCCATTGCCACCTTCTGATTTGTGCGATTAGTGCATAGGTCTTGTGAGGTCCGCAGCATAGGTGAAACCGCTGCCGTGGCCGACACTTGCGAAACTGCTTCCAACCGGAGTTTCAACCTCATGAGTCTGCAACCCAACCCCGCCCGGATTCTCGCATACGACCACATCGGTATTCGCGTCAGCGACCAAAACCGCGCACTGGCCTTCTATCAGGCGCTTGGTTTTGTCGAGAGTGCGCGTTTTCCACGTTACGAAGCCAACGAGATGCTCAGCCCGGACGGCGTGCGCATCAACCTGATCTTCAATGGCGTTCGCGTGCCCCGTGCTCACAACGTGTTGCTGGATGCCCCGCTGAAACTACCCGGCATGACGCACCCGGCGTTTATCGTCGATGACTTGCAGGCGCTCGAGCGCTGGCTCGACGCGCAGGGAATTGTCGTCACTGAAGGGCCGCACCCCATCGGCCCGCGACGAATTGCACTGTTCATCCGCGACCCCGATGGCAACGTTCTGGAATTCAATCAACTCGTCGATGGAGACACACAATGAAACTGTACGATCTGCAAGCCTCCGGCAACTGCTACAAAGTCCGCTTGTTCGCTGCCCTGGCCCATATCGAGCTTGAAGTGGTAGCGGTGGACTTTCTGAACGGCGAGCATAAAAAGCCACCACTGTCTGACCTCAATCCTCTGGGCGAATTACCTGTTCTACAAGATGGTCCGGTCGTCCTGCGCGACTCGCAGGCCATTCTGATTTACCTCGCTGGCGAATATGGCGGCCTGGCGTGGTGGCCCGCTCACCCTCAAGGCCAGGCCGAAATCGCCCAATGGTTGTCGTTCGCCGGCAACGAGATCCAGCACAGCCTTTGCGCGGCGCGACTGGTGCAGAAATTCGGCGCTGCGCTGAACAAGGCCGAGGCCCTGCAGAAATCGTCTGTTGTGTTGGGGCTACTCGACAAACACCTTGAACAGCATGACTGGCTGGCAATGGGGCGGCCTACGATTGCCGAGTGTGCGGTTTATCCGTATGTGGTGCTGGCACCGGAAGGCGGTGTGCAGCTGGGGGCGTATCCGAGTGTTTTGCGGTGGGTTGAACGGGTGGCGGGGCTGGCGGGTTACGAGTCGGTTTGATTCGGGCCGGTGGCCTGGCATTGATCGTGTAGGTGCCTGCCAGTTGCAGGACACCACTCGGCCACCGCAGCTGTACCTGCAACAACCATGACAGGTAACTCATCGAAAAACGCTATGAAAATCTTGTACATGAAATTACATTGGTACAAGTTTTATGGCTGCGGAGCATCGGATAGCTGGACCTGATGTGCTGGCTGCAGCCTGACGCCACAGCTTTTCAGATCCTTGCAGACGCCATGCGGAGCCTCTTCCATTGACTCAACCCCCTCGTCTCCACCTTGTCCTCGGCGATCAGCTTTCCTTCGATCTCGCGTCCCTGAAAGACCTGAACCTCGAGCGCGATACGGTCCTGCTGGTCGAAGTGATGGAGGAGGCGAGCCATGTGCCGCATCATCCGCAGAAAATCGTGCTGATCTTCAGCGCCATGCGTCATTTTGCCGAGGCGCTGCGTGAGCGCGGCGTTCGGGTGCAGTACGTCACGCTCGACGATCCGCAGAACACAGGCTCAGTGCCGGGTGAGTTGCGGCGCTGGCAGGCCCTGCTGCAAGCCAAAGAGCTGCACGTCACCGAGTGCGGTGACTGGCGGCTGGAGCAGTCGATCAAGGACAGCGGGTTGCCGATTCAATGGTATGCCGATACGCGCTTTCTCTGTTCCCGCGAAGAGTTTTCGTCGTGGGCGCAGGGTAAAAAGCAGTTGCGCATGGAGTTCTTCTACCGGGAGATGCGGCGCAAGAGCCGGTTGCTGTTGAACGGCGATGGCACACCGGTGGGCGGTGCCTGGAATTTTGATGCGGAAAACCGCAAGGCGCTGCCCAAGGGCGTCGCTGCGCCTTACCCGATGCGCTTCTCGGCAGACGGGATCACTCGCGACGTGCTGACACTGGTAGCTGAACGTTTTGCCAGTCATTACGGTTCGCTGGATGATTTCGATTACCCGGTGACGCATGTCGATGCTCAGGCGCTGTGGGACTACTTTCTCGATTTCGGGCTGGCCTGTTTCGGCGATTATCAAGACGCAATGGCCACTGATGAGCCGTTTATGTTTCACGCGCGGATCAGCGCTGCGCTGAACATCGGCCTGCTGGATCTGCGCCAGATCTGCAGTGACGTTGAGTCCGCGTACTGGTCGGGCAGGGTGGCGCTGAATGCCGCCGAAGGTTTCATTCGCCAATTGATCGGCTGGCGGGAATATGTGCGTGGCGTTTACTGGCTGAAAATGCCCGAGTATGCCGATGGCAACCTGTTCGGTAACAGCAGGCCGCTGCCGGAGTTTTACTGGACCGGCGAAACGAAGATGAACTGCATGAGTCAGGCGATCGGCCAGAGCCTCAAGCATGCCTATGCCCATCATATTCAGCGCCTGATGGTGACCGGCAACTTTGCGCTGCTTGCCGGTATCGTGCCGAGCCAGATCTGCGAGTGGTATCTGGCGATTTACATGGACGCTTTCGACTGGGTCGAGCTGCCCAATACGCTGGGCATGGTCATGCACGCCGATGGCGGCTACCTGGGCTCCAAGCCCTACTGCGCCAGCGGCCAGTACATCAAGCGCATGTCTGACTACTGCCGTGGCTGCGCTTACAAGGTCACTGAAAGCACGACTGACGATGCCTGCCCGTTCAATGCGCTCTACTGGCATTTTCTGATGCGCCATGGCGATCTTTTGCGGCGCAACCAGCGTATGGGCATTATTTACAAGAACCTTGATCGCATGGCTGAACCCAAACAGCAGGCGCTGTGGGAGCGAGGCGAGGCATTGCTGGCCAGACTCGATGCCGGAGAGGCACTTTGAAAAAGAGTGAACTGCCGGTCAAAACCTGTGTGGTCTGCGGGCTGCCGTTTACCTGGCGCAAGAAGTGGGCGCGCTGCTGGGATGAGGTGCTTTATTGCTCTGAGCGTTGCCGGCGAAACAAGCGCACTGCAAGCCAGTAGCGTTTTCAAAATATTTCGAAATGAAAAGTGCTGAACTATCGCTTCGCCAGCATGATCCTTTTCTATGCGCATTCAGCGCGACCCTGACAGGCGAGTGCATTCGCACTGAGCATTGATCCAGGGTCGCCGAACGAAAAGGAGCCGTCATGACCGTAACCACCCATCCCGTCTACCGATATACGCCAGGCCCGCTACACGCGACCCTGCTTGCAGGAACCGTTCCTCTGTTTCTTGGCGGATTGCTGAGCGACATCGCCTACTACCAGACCTTTCAGATTCAGTGGAGCAACTTTGCCGCCTGGCTGATTGCCGGAGGCTTGCTGTTCTGCGGGCTGGCGTTGCTGTTCGCGCTAGTCAATCTAGTGCGTGCGGATCACAAGGCCGGTCGCCCCGTGGTGTACTTTCTGTTGTTGCTGGTCACCTGGGTGCTGGGTCTGGTCAATGCTTTCGAGCATGCTAAAGACGCTTGGGCGGTCATGCCGTCTGGCTTGATCCTGTCGGTTATCGTGACCGTACTGGCCGGTGTTGCGACATGGACAGGGCTGACCAGCCTGCGTTCGGGAGGTGCAGAATGAAGCACTCTCACGCACTGACAGTATTGAGCATGGCGCTGCTGCTGAGCGCCTGTGGTGGCGAAGCGGACAGTACCCAGGCACGCGGGCCGGACCCGAAATTACCGGAACCGCAACGTGGCCTGTTGCCCAGCATGAAGATTGCCGAGCCCGTTGCATGGGGCGATCAAAAGCCGACCGTACCCGAGGGGTTCAGCATCACTGCGATTGCCACCGACTTGAGCATTCCGCGCCAGTCCCTCGTGTTGCCGAACGGCGACATCCTCATCGCCGAAGGTCGCGGCGGTAGTGCTGCCAAGCTCAAGCCCAAGGATGTGATTGCCAGCGTCATCAAAGCCCAGGGCAATACCAAGGTCAAAGGCGGCAATCGCCTGACCTTGCTGCGCGACGCGGACGGTGACGGCAAGTACGAGCTGAAGACAGTCTTTGCCGAAAACCTCAATGCTCCTTATGGCTTGGCGTTTGCCGATGGCAAGCTGTACGTGGCCAATCAGGACGCGCTGGTTCGCTTCGATTACCAGGACGGTCAGACCAAGGCCGGCGGTGAGCCGGTCAAGGTTACCGATCTGCCTTCGGCGATCAACCACCACTGGACCAAGGCACTGACTGTCAGCCCTGATGGTCGCTCCCTGTACGTTGGCATCGGCTCGAACAGCAACGTGACCGAGCGTGGCATGGAAGTCGAAATCGATCGCGCGATGGTCTGGCAGATCGACGCCGCAACCGGTGCCCACAAGCCTTATGCGACCGGTCTGCGTAACCCGACCGCGTTGACGATTCAGCCGGGTACCGGGCAGTTGTGGACGGTGGTCAATGAGCGTGACGAGTTGGGCCCGGACCTGGTTCCCGATTACCTGACCTCGGTGAAGGAGGGCGCGTTCTATGGCTGGCCGTATAGCTATTGGGGCCAGAACGTAGACACGCGTGCCCAGCCACAGAATCCGGCCAAGGTCGCTGCGGCGATCAAGCCGGATTACAGCCTGGGTTCGCACGTTGCCGCTCTGGGTGTGGATTTCTCCATCCCGGCCATGGGTGACAAGTTCGCTGACGGCGTCTTCGTTGGCGAGCACGGCAGCTGGAACCGCGATAATCCGGTTGGCTACAAGGTCATCTTTGTGCCGTTCAGCAATGGACGTCCTGCGGGTGAACCGGTGGACTTCGCAACGGGTTTCCGTGGTGCTGATGGCAAGACTCGCGGGCGGCCGGTAGGCGTGACGGTTGATCCGAAGGGCGCGCTCATCATCGCCGACGACCTGGCCAACACCGTCTGGAGAGTGACCCGCAACAAGTAGGTCACGACTGCCTGTGTGAGCGTTCCCATGCTCTGCATGGGAACGCCGTTCGTGACGCTCTGCGTCACCGACGAAACCTCGACGCAGAGCGTCGGCCTGATAGCCAGTTTCCGCAGAAATTATCGCGGGTCGTTGACACAGAATTTCTCTCGCAAGGTGGCTTCGTCAAGGCTTTACACGGTAGGGTTACGCGTATCCACGCGCTGGCCCGACGGGTCAGCTGCTGACATCCCCGAATTCTGGAACCGCTGTGAGTCGTTTTGAAACTGCTGGAAACCTCGTAATAAAACCCGCTTCATGGTGGGCTGTAGGCAGTGTATCCCTTGGGTCATTCGCTACCGTCACTACTGAATTTCTCCCTGTCGGGCTGCTGCCCGATATTGCTCGTGACCTGGGAACCAGCATCAGCCAAGCGGGCTTGATGATGGCTGTCCCTGGCATCCTCGCGGCCATTTCAGCACCTTCCTGTATTGCCCTGTTCAGTCATGTTGATCGCAAGCGCCTGCTGCTGGGGCTGCTGTCGATATTGCTGGCGTCCAACCTGATCGTGGCGCTGTCGACGCACTTCTGGCTGACGCTTGCCGGCCGGGTCCTGCTTGGCTTCGCATTGGGAGGTTTCTGGACGATTGCCGGTTCGCTCGGGCCTCGCTTGAGGCCCGGCAAGGAGGGCGTAAAGGCCACCGCGTATGTGCTGGCGGGCGTCTCGATCGGCACTGTTGCCGGTATTCCGGCTGGCACGTTGATCGGTGAAGCCTTCGGCTGGCGGGCGGCATTTGAAACAGCGGCAGTGGTCACGGTTGCGGTAGGGCTGTTGATCGCAGCGTTTTTACCGGCGTTACCGGGCGAGCGCTCTGCCGGCATCAGTCAGATGCTGTCGCTGGCTGGCGAGCAACGCATTCGTCGTATGTTCGCCGCCGCACTGTTGATCTACGTCGGGCACTTCGCGGCTTACACCTACCTCGCGCCCTTCGTGCAGGAGTTCGCGCATATCCAAGGGCAGGCCCTGGGAGCATTGCTCTTCGCCTTCGGTCTGGCAGCGGTGGCAGGGAATCTGGCCGGGGGAGCCCTGGCAGCCAGAAGCGCGCCGTTCTCGGTGCTGATCATGACCCTGCTGATGCTGGGATCGTTGACCGCATTGCTGATGTTTGTCGGCAACCCGTGGCTGCTCTGGCCGGTGATTCTGGTCTGGGGGTTCGCTTTCGGGATGATCCCCATCACCACGCAGATCTGGTGTTTCGAGGCCTCCAATGACCGCGTGGAGGGTGTTCAGGCGTTACTGGTCTGTGTGGTGAATCTGTCGATTGGCGGTGGGGCGTTCATCGGCGGCGTGGTGTCCGGTCGGGCCGGCTTTACCGCCGCCATCGTCATCGGTGCGGTATGTGCCGCGCTGTCCATGTTCACCGTTGCGCTGGCGATACGTAGCTCCAGGTCGGTCATTTGCACAGACTGATTTGCCGCTAATGAGGTATCCGGCGATGCAGCATCCATCGCCGAATACCTGCTCACACCGTCAGCCTGCTTTGAAAAACGCGACCTTGCGGGTAAGGCGATCTGCAAGCTGTGCCAGCTCTTCGCTGGCGCTTGCCACCTGCTGCGATCCATTGGCGGACTTGAGTGTCGAGTCGTGAATGCTGTTGATGTTCATGGCAACGTCTTCTGCCACCGAGCTTTGCTGAACCGCAGCGCTGGCGATTTGCGCATTCATGTGATTGATCGCGCCCACTTCCTGATTGATTCTGGACAGAGCACTTTGTGCGTTGCGTGTCTGGTCAACGGCGCGATTGACCAGTTCGCAGCTGTCGCGCATGTTCTGCGCCGCAGTTTCAGTACCGCCTTGCAGCGTGCTGATCATGTTTTGAATTTCCTGGGTCGACTGCTGGGTACGATTCGCCAGGGAACGAACTTCATCGGCGACGACCGCAAAGCCTCTGCCGTGCTCACCCGCACGGGCTGCTTCAATGGCCGCATTGAGCGCCAGCAGATTGGTTTGCGAGGCAATCGAGTTGATCACCTCGATCACCGTTTCGATCTGCTCGCTGTGCCTGGACACCTGCTCCACAGTATTTGTTGTTTCAGTCAGCGTGGCCGCCAGTTGCTCGATGGCAGTGGTAGTGCCTTCGACGAGTCGGTTACCGGTCGCCACTTCGCTGTCTGCCAAACGTGCAGCGTCCGCTGCCTGTGCTGCATAGCCCGAGACTTCATTGACCGTGGCGGCCATCTGGCTGATGGCGGTCGCCACCTGTTCGGCTTCACGGGTCTGCACCATGATCTGGGTATTGTTGGCAGATGAAGCCGCCGACAGCACGGTGGATGATTGGCTGACCTCTTGGGCAGCCGTCCTCACCTCTGTGATGGTTTCCGAGAGACGAGTCAACGCGGTTTTCAGTACGCCCATGACGCTGTCGGGATGCGCGGTGGTGATGGTTTGCTGCAGATCGCCGGCCGCCAATCTTCGAATGGCCTGCGCAACCTCTACAGGCTCCGCGCCAAGCGTCTTTTTCACAAAGCGAATGATGAAAACCGACAGCACGATGCTCAGCAGCACGGCGAAAGCCGTTGCCAGCAGCATCAGGCCACGGAACTGGCTGGCGGTCGCCTGCACATTATCCAGCTGAACCCTGATCGAGGCTTCCTCATGGTCGATGAGCGCGTTGATGCGCTTCAGCCATTCGCTGTAGTCGCCCGATGTCTGGCTCAGCAAAAGGGCCTGGGCACCGGCGATGTCACCGGTACGGCGCAAGGCAATGACGCTTTTGGTAGAGCCCAGCGTCTGCTGTTCGATTTCCTTGATGCCACGCAGCAGTTGCCGCTCTTCGGCACTTACGGTCGGCCTGGAGAACAGTTGATCCATCGGTGCAGCCGAATCGATGTAGTCCTTTTCCAGCCGGGTCATCTCTTCCAGATGGAGCGCGAGGTCCTGATCATTGTTGACCAGCACCGCATCGCGCAGGGCGATCGCCCGGTTATGCACGCTGCCACGAAAGTTGATCGCATAGCGTTGCACCTTTGCGGCATTGTCTCCAACGTCTTCCAGGGTGCTGTCGATGAAGCCAACCCGCTGAATGCCGACAGCGGTGATCAATATGAGCAGTGAAACGACCGCGGCAAACCCCAAGCCGATGCGGGTAGCCAGAGAAACCGGATTTTTCATGGAAGGAACTCGAACGGGGGAAGTGGATAAAGTCGAATCAAGCGCTGGCAAACGGCCATTCATTGCGAATAGTCAGACAATACCGTGCAGCCGGTCGGTCGCCAAATAGATATTTGCGTGCGGCGAGATAGACAGGTGTTATTTCAGAAATGTGTGACGGTTACGAGTGCTGTGATGTTGTCTTCGTAATCTAAGCGTTGCTGGTCACCGTTCTATCGGATGACTGCGGTCCATCAGGTTACCGGCGACGCTGTAACGTTCGCCGGCATCGGGTTTCTGCTGTGCGGATCAGACGAATCCGGTCACCAGATGCGGTACATAAGGTGCCTCAAGGCGTTGGATCTCTTCGTCGCTGAGCACCAGCTCCAGTGCGGCGATGGCATCGTCCAGTTGGGACGCTTTGGACGCGCCGACAATCGGCGCTGAAACCCCTCGTTTGGCCAATACCCAGGCCAGTGCGACCTGCGCCATCGGCACACCCCGTTCTGCTGCGACCTGTTCCACAACGTCGATCACCCGGCCGTCTTCTTTTTCCGTCGCCTGGTAAAACGACTGACCGGAAATGTCGGTCCTGGTCCGCTCGGTCTGCTGCCCATGGGGCCGGGTCAGCCTGCCACGCGCCATCGGGCTCCAGGGCATCAGGCCGACACCCTGATCGATACACAGCGGGATCATCTCGCGTTCTTCTTCGCGATACACAAGATTCAGATAATTCTGCATGGACACAAACTTGCTCCACCCGTGCGCGACCGCGACCTGCTGGGCCTTGGCGAACTGCCACGCATACATGGACGAGGCGCCGATGTATCGGGCTTTGCCTGCCTTGACCACATCGTGCAGGGCTTCCATGGTTTCCTCGATGGGCGTGTCATAGTCCCAGCGGTGAATCTGGTACAGGTCGACATAATCAGTGCCGAGCCGCGTCAGGCTCGCATCGATACTGGACATGATGGCTTTGCGCGAGAGCCCTTTCTCGTTGGGCCTTGTCGAGCCTTCCCACATGTTTGCCGGGAAGAACACCTTGGTGGCGATCACGGTTTCGTCGCGGCGCGTGAACTCTTTCAGCAACTTTCCGACGATGGTTTCCGAGGTGCCTGCCGAGTAGCTGTTGGCGGTGTCAAAAAAGTTGATGCCTTGCTCGACGGCGTGCTTGATGATCGGTCTGCTTGCTTCTTCGCCCAGTGTCCAGGGATGCGTTCCGGCATCAGGTTCGCCGAAGGTCATGCACCCAAGGCACAGTCTGGAAATATCCAGCCCTGTGTTTCCAAGCTTCACGTAGTTCATGAATTCTCCATCCATCGTTGATTGGCCAGTCGCCGACCGGTTTCGATATCACTCATTACCTCTTCAACGAGGGCAATGTCTGCCCGGAAACGACTGTCCTCCGAGCGACTGCTTGTGTAGAACTATAAGCGACGATACACATTACCGGAGCGATAATATGGCCAGATTTGCACAGGTGGGTTTTCTCGGGTTCGACGTATTCGGCACTGTTGTGGATTGGCGAGGTGGTGTGGCACGCGCCGCGGCGCCCTTTCTGCTGCGTCATGGCGTGAACGTCGACCCCCTCGATTTTGCCGATCAATGGCGCGGGCTCTACCAGCCTTCCATGCAGCGCGTTCGCTCGGGTGAGCGTCCTTTCGTGACACTTGACGTGCTCAACCGGGAGAGTCTGGAAACCGTGCTGGCACGGCACGAGGTAGATTTCGGCAGCATTCCGGATACCGAACTCATCGAGCTCAACAAGGCGTGGGAACGGCTTGATCCATGGCCCGATTCCGTCGCCGGCCTCACGCGGCTCAAGCGCAGGTTCTCGATTGGCACGCTTTCCAACGGGCATATTGCCGGCATGCTCAACCTGGCAAAGTTCGCTGGCTTGCCGTGGGACGTGATTGTCGGCGCGCAAATCGCGGGCTCTTACAAACCAATGCCGCAGACCTACCTGAAATCGGCAGACGCCGTGGGCCTGGCCCCGCAAGCAGTCGCGATGGTGGCTGCGCATAACTCCGACCTCGCGGCTGCCCGTGCGAATGGCTTCAAGACGGTATTCGTCCGACGCCCGTCCGAGCACGGGCCAGGCCAGACGTCTGACCTTACTGCCGAACAGGATTGGGACGTTATTGTCGACTCTCTGACCGACGCAGCCGAGGCGCTCGGATGCTGAGCGCAGATAATGGCTAGGGGATAACTTACTCCCGTAAATCCTTCCACATATGCACCTTGGAGACGAACCGGCTGCCTACGGCAACTGCAAGCGGTTCAACGCCAAAGGTCACAAAGCCCACGCGCTCATAAAGCCCCTGTGCTGCGGCATTACCCTGCGTGACGGTGAGCTGTACGACTAGAAGCTCAGGACGGGATCTGGCATGCTCGAGCACGCTGCACATCAATTGGTAGCCAATGCCTCTGTTTCTGTGAGCCTGAGGCACGTACATCCCGAACAAGGTTGACTTGTGCCGGGCCTTATTTCGGGTTTCAACGGACAACCCGGCTACGCCCAGCAGTTTGTTGTCTTCGACGGCGGCAAACACTGCTTCGGTCGACGCATTGCTGTTATCCAGCCTGTTTTCCCACCATTCGCCAGGCAGCGTTTCACGTTCTTTCACATCAGAGGTAAAGGCGTCTGGGTGGCGATCATATGCCTCAAGCATCAACGCGCGATAAGCCACTGCATCGGTCGGGGTCAGTCGTCGGTAAGTAAGGGTCATAAAAGCAGGATTCGTCTGACTCAAGCGTTGAGTATTGCACCCGGAGGCGGGAAAAGTCTTAACCGCACGCTGGGTTTTAAACAGATGTCTGGTTCGCGCAGCAGTGCCGTTTGACGGACACTTTGGGGGTTTGTAACTTTTTGTTTGCCTCACTGCCAAAAATCATGGTTATTATCCCGGGCGCTCAGGGCCAAAAACCCAGCGTCAATGATTGCCATGGGTCTACAACCCCGCAGTCGCAGCCGATCGGGTCCACCCTGGCGCTGACACCCGGCGCAGGCCGTTCCCCGTCGTTGACCCTCAAACGGAAGATGAGGTTTCAATTGGTCACGCGGTATGCAAACGTCAGTTCCAAGGGCAGAGCGATCAGTCTCGTCAACGAGCCAGCCACCCCCCTTTCTGTATGCGAGTCGCGCCTTGCCGCGTTCGCCCGTCATTTCTCTGCGATCCCCCCAAGCGCTTCCATGTCTGGTCATGACGTGAGCGCAAGAGCACGCGCCGCACCTTCTCCCTGAGTCTCAAGGTACATCCGGCATTTCCTATGCCGTGCCTGACGGGCGGGACGCTCTGTGCCTCTGTCCGTTCATAAAAATAATCTGCTCACGGACGGTGGTTCCTGATGGTCGACAAATCTTCCTCGCGCGGGACGGGCTTCGCTTATCCTGATACAGAGCAACCCTTTGCCGAAAACCGGTGTGTACACGGCCTGTTCGAGGCTCAGGTGCGGCGCAAACCCGACGCCATAGCCGCGCGCTTTGAACAGGACGCGCTTGACTACGCGACGCTCAATATCCAGGCCAACCGTCTGGCCCATTACCTGCGCAGCCTCGGCGTCGGACCGGATGTGCGCGTCGGTGTGTGCCTGGAGCGCTCGCTGGACATGCTGGTCGGCGTGCTTGCGATACTCAAGGCGGGCGGCGCTTATGTACCGCTCGACCCCGCTTACCCAAAAGCGCGTCTGGCACACATGCTGGCGGACAGTGCACCGCGCGTGCTACTGAGCCATGCAGCTGCGCGTCCGGCGTTGTTGGCAGCGCTTGAGGGTGGTGCGGCATCAGCGCCGCTGCTTGATCTGGCCGATACCCGGCTGTGGGCAGCGCAACCGGTAGACAATCCGGACCTGCATGCGGTCGGGCTCACGTCGCGTCATCTGGCTTATGTGATCTACACCTCGGGCTCGACCGGCACACCCAAGGGCGTGATGGTCGAGCATCGCGGGCTGATGGCGGTGAGCGCTGCATGGGAGCGGCTATACGTACTGCACAAACCCCTCAATCACCTGCAAATGGCCGGGTTTTCCTTCGATGTGTTCAGCGCCGATCTGATTCGCGCACTGGGCTTTGGCGGCACGCTTGTTCTGTGCCCGCGCGACACGCTGATGGACCCGCCCGCGCTGTATC
Source organism: Pseudomonas syringae group sp. 26L6 (assembly GCF_032587815.1). Taxonomy (NCBI): domain Bacteria; kingdom Pseudomonadati; phylum Pseudomonadota; class Gammaproteobacteria; order Pseudomonadales; family Pseudomonadaceae; genus Pseudomonas; species Pseudomonas syringae group sp. 26L6. Next base: position 39,469 of record NZ_JAWHPJ010000050.1, on the reverse strand, counting down.
GCTTGTTGAGCGAGGCGCGCATCGATTTTGCGGACTTCGTGCCTGCGGTGCTCAACCCGTTGCTGGTCTGGGCGCAAGAGACGGGGCACGACCTGTCTTTCATGAGCACGGTGGTCTGCGGATCGGACATCTGGACTGCCCATAGCGCGCGGCAACTGCGCAGGCTGTGTGGCGAGCGCGTGCAGATTGTTCAGGCCTACGGGGTCACTGAAGCAAGTATCGACAGCACCTGTTTTGAGTTCGATAGCAACAGCCACGTTGATGCGGTGCTGCCCATCGGGCGGGCGTTGGCCAATACGCGGATTTACCTGCTCGATGCGTTTGCCGAACAGGTTGCTCCAGGTGTTACGGGGGAGCTATATATCGGCGGCGCAGGTGTCGCACGCGGCTATCTGAACTTGCCGCAACTGACCCTTGAGCGCTTTGTCGACAGCCCGTTCGTGGCCGGTGAGCGCTTGTACCGCACCGGCGACCTGGCGCGTTATCGCGCAGACGGCAACCTGGAATTTCTCGGGCGCAATGACTCGCAGGCCAAGCTGCGTGGTCTGCGTCTGGAGCTGGGTGAAATCGAGGCGCGTCTGGCCGAAGTTACCGGCGTGCGTGACAACCTGGTGGTGCTGCGTGAGGACAGCGTCGGTGTGCCCAGGCTGGTCGCCTACTTTCGCGAACAGGCTGATGCAGGGCTGACGCCGAAAAGCCTTCGCCAGCACCTGCAACTCAGCCTGCCGGACTACATGATCCCCGCAGCGTTTGTGCGCATGGACGCGCTGCCGCTGACCGCCAACGGCAAGCTGGACCGTAGTGCATTGCCGGAACCGGGTGCCGATGCGTTCGATCAACACGCGTTCGAGGCGGCTCAGGGCCCGCTGGAAACGACACTCGCGGCGATCTGGGCCGAGGTGCTGGGCGTGGAGCGGGTCGGTCGTCAGGATCACTTTTTTGCGCTTGGCGGCCACTCGCTGCTGGTGATGCGCGTGCTGGCCAAGGTTCGGCAGACATTGCGTCTGGACGTGTCGCCGTCTGCGCTGTTTGCCGCCCCCGTGCTGCAGCAGTTTGCTGAGCAGCTGAGCAGCGCCTCGGGCAGCGCTCGTCCGCCCATCACAGTCATAGAGCGTTGCGGCGCACACGCGTTGTCGTCTGCTCAACAGCGGCTGTGGTTTCTGGCGCAGATGGAGGGTGGCAACGCGGCCTATCACATGCCGTTGAATCTGCGCCTGCGCGGACCGTTGCAGGTGGCCGCACTGCAAAGCAGTTTCAACCGGCTGGTGGCCCGCCATGAGGCGTTGCGTACCACGTTCATCGCCGTCGAGGGTGAGGGGCGGCAGCGGGTTGCTGCGACGGGGACGATTGCTGCATTGCCGATCATCGACCTGCATGGCGAGCCTGATGCCCAGGCGCGTCTGCTTGAGCTGATGGGCGAGGAGGGCAGCAGGCCGTTCGACCTGGCGGTCGGGCCGCTGATGCGCGTCAGCCTGGTGAAGCTGGCCGAAGACGATCACGTGCTCCTGCTGACCCAGCACCACATCATTTCGGATGGCTGGTCGATGGGCGTGCTGACGCGTGAGCTGGGGGTGTTGTACGAAGCAGCCCTCCACAAACAGGCCGACCCATTGCCGCCCCTGTCGATCCAGTACGTGGATTACGCAGTCTGGCAACGCCAGTGGTTGTCTGGAGAAGTGCTGGAAGCGCAGCGACGTTACTGGCGTGAAACGTTGAGCGGTGCACCGGTACTGCTGGAGTTGCCTACCGATCACAAACGTCCAGCGGTCCAGAATTACCGTGGCGGCTTCGTGCCGCTGATGTTTGACCGCGCGCTGACCGCACGCCTGCGCGCGTTGGCAACGCAACAAGGCACCACGCTGTTCATGAACCTGCTGGCCGCCTGGTCGCTGTTGTTGATGCGCCTGTCGGGGCAGGACGATGTGGTTATCGGTGTGCCTTCGGCGAACCGCAGCCAGCAAGAGCTGGAGGGCTTGATCGGTTTCTTCGTCAACACCCTGGCCTTGCGCATGACCCGCTCCGCAAGCCCGACAGTGGCAAGCTGGCTGCAACAGGCGCGCCAGGTCGCGCTTGCAGCTCAGGAACATCAGGACTTGCCGTTCGATCAGGTGGTGGAAGTGCTCAACCCGCCGCGCAGCCTGGCTTACAGCCCGGTCTTTCAGGTGCTGTTCGCCTGGGAGCAGCATCAGGATTCGGATCTGACGTTGTCGGGGCTTGACGTTAGCGTGCTGCAAAGCAGTCAGCCAGTGGCCAAATTCGACCTGCAACTGGCGCTCAGCGAGCGTGACGGGCAAATAGTCGGCGGTCTGGAATATGCTTCGGGCCTGTATGAACCCGAGACCGTGGTGCAGATGGGCGAGTACCTGCGTCGCATCCTGACGCAGATGGTCGAGGACAGTAAGCAGCCCCTTGCGACGGTCGCCTTGCTGAACACCGAGCAACATCGCCAGATTGTGCATGACTGGAACCGCACTGAACGCGACACCTCGCGGCAGCCCGATTGTGTAACGCGCTTCGAGGCTATCGTGCAGCGCGTGCCCAATGCCGTGGCGTTGCTTGCCGATGAGCAAGCGTTGACCTATGCCGAGCTGAATCAGTCTGCCAACCGGCTGGCACATTACCTGATCCAGCAGGGTGTAAAGCCCGAGCAACGTGTGGGTTTGTGTCTGGAGCGCTCGCCGCAGATGGTTATCGGTTTGCTGGCCATTCTCAAGGCCGGTGCCGCTTACGTGCCGTTCGATCCCGCGTACCCGGCCGAGCGGCTGGCGTTCATGTTCGGTGACGCCGCACCGACCCTGCTGCTGACTCAGGCCTCCCTGCGCGCAGACCTGCCGCCGCTGCGCGACACGCTGTCGATCTACTGCCTGGACGTGGATGCGCAGCAGTGGGCGCAGTGTTCGGATTGCAATCCACACGTGCCCGTCAGCTCCGGCAATCTGGCTTATGTGCTCTACACCTCCGGCTCGACCGGGCGGCCCAAGGGCGTAGCGCACAGCCGTGCCGCGCTGGACAATCTGATCGCCTGGCAACTGGAACAGGCACCTGTTTCGCAACGGGTGTTGCAATTCGCCTCTTTGAACTTCGACGTGTCCTTTCAGGAAATCTGCAGCACCTTGTGTCAGGGCGGCAGCCTGGTGCTGATGAGCGAAACTGCTCGCAAGGACCTCGCTTCACTGCGCCCGACGCTGGTGGCCGAAGGCGTACAACGGGCGTTTCTACCCTTTGCCGTGCTCCAGCAACTGGCCGGTCTCAGCGAGTCCGATGCCGCGCGTCCGGCGGATGGCTGTGAAATCGTCACGGCCGGCGAGGCGTTGCTGATCAATGATGAACTGCGTGCCTTTGTTTGCGGCCTTGGCGGCGCACAGTTGCACAATCAGTACGGCCCGACCGAAACCCATGTGGTCAGCCAGTTCAGTCTGAACTGTGACGAAGCCGGACAGTGGCCGGACGCGCCACCGATTGGCCGGCCCATCGCCAATGCGCGTCTGTACGTGCTGGACGGCGACTTGAACCCGGTGCCGGTCGGTGTGGCCGGAGAGTTATACATCGCGGGCACCTGTCTGGCCCGTGGCTACCTGAATCGTTCGGCGCTGAGCGCCGAACGCTTCCTGCCGAACCCGTTCGATCCGCAGCCCGGCGCGCGCATGTACCGCAGCGGTGACCTGGCGCGGTTTCACGCCGACGGCAACGTGCAGTATCTGGGGCGGATCGACCAGCAGGTCAAGCTGCGCGGCTTTCGCGTCGAACTCGGCGAGATCGACAGCCTTCTGCAACAACAGCCGGGCGTGCAGGAAGCGGTCGTGCTGCTGCGCGAGGACGTGCCGGGCGACAAGCGTCTGGTGGCTTACGTGGTGGGCCCGGCAAGCGCTGAAACCCTGCGCGCCGGGCTGCAGCGCCACCTGCCGGAACACATGGTCCCGACCGCCTGGGTTTCTCTGGCGCAACTGCCACTGACCCGCAACGGCAAGCTTGACCGTCCAGCCCTGCCTGCGCCAGAGCGCCAGAACGCAAGCACTTACGTGGCCCCGCGTGATGAGACCGAGCGGCAGATGGCGCAGATCTGGGCCGAGGTGCTCAAATGCGCGCAGGTCGGCCTCCACGATAACTTTTTCGACCTGGGCGGGCATTCGCTGCTGGCCACGCGGATGGTCTACATGATCAACCAGCGCATGGGCGCGCAGTTGTCCCTGAGCAGCCTGTTCAAGACGCCTGTGTTGGTGGATCTGGCAGAGCAGGTACGGCTCGGGCGTGGCGAAGGTCATTCGGTTGAAACGCCGTTTACCCCCATCGAAGCTGATCGCGGTGCACGTTACGCCCCCTTTCCATTGACCGATATCCAGCAAGCGTACTGGTTTGGCCGCGAGTCTTCGGTCAGCCTCGGCGGTGTCAGTGCCCACGGCTACGAAGAACTGCGCATTCCCGGCCTCGACGTGCCACGTTTCGAGCAGGCGCTGAACCGCATGATCCAGCGGCATGACATGCTGCGCGTGGTGTTTCGCAGCGACGGCACACAGCAGGTTTTGGAAGACGTGCCGACGTATCGGATGCCACGCAGTGATCTGCGCGGCTTGCCCGTCGCCGCTGCGCAGCAGGCCCTGCAAGACACTCGCGAACGTCAGTCCCATCAGGTGCTGGACGCCAGTTGCTGGCCGCTGTTCGAGTTCAGTCTGTCGTTGCTCGATGACAGCATCAGTCATCTGCACATCAGCCTTGATGCCCTGATCGTCGACGCGGCGAGCACGCAGATTCTGGCTCGCGAACTGATGGCATTTTATGCCGACCCGCAGTTGCAACTGCCTGAGCCGGGTTTGACCTTTCGCGACTACGTGCTGGCCGAACAGCGCCTGCGCAGTGACCGCCGCTACGAACAGGCGCTGGGCTACTGGCGCGAGAAGGTTGCCACGCTGGCACCCGCACCGGACCTGCCGCTGGTGTGTCAGCCGGAAAGCATCAGCCAGCCGCACTTTACCCGCCGCGACCGCGAACTGTCGGTGCAGCAGTGGTCGCGACTCAAGGAACTGGCCCGACAATTTGCCGTGACGCCGTCGGTGATGCTGCTGACCGCGTTCAGTGAAGTGCTGGCTCTATGGAGTCGGCAGCCGCGCTTCACCTTGAGTCTGCCGTTGTTCAACCGCATGCCCTTGCACGCTGATGTCGATGACATCATCGGCGACTTCACCTCGCTGATCTTGCTCGAAGTCAGCCTTGAAGCGGCAGCGAGCTTCACTGACAAGGCGCGCGCCGTGCAGGCCAGGTTGTGGCAAGACATCGACCATTCAGTGGTCAGTGGGGTCCGGGTACTGCGAGAGCTGTCCCAGGCCCGTGGTGTGCAGCAGACCGCCATGCCGGTTGTCTTCAACAGCACGCTGTCGGAGGCCGCGCCGGAACTGGCTGAATTCAATCTGGCCGACGCCCTGAACGCCGAGCACATGCACAGCATCACCCAGACCCCGCAGGTGTGGCTGGACCACACGTTGCTGGAGCTGGAAGGGCGCCTGCTGTTCAACTGGGACAGCATCGACGAATTGTTTCCGGTGGGCATGATCGAGCAGATGTTCGTCGCCTACAACGCGCTGCTGGACCGTCTGCTGGCGCCGGATGCCTGGAGCGCCAACACCGCGCAGCTGATACCGCTGGCACGCTTGCCTGTGCCCGATGCCAGTCCTGTCGACTCGGCGCTGATGCACGAATTGTTCGACCGTCAGGCGCTTGCTGCCCCGGACGCGCTGGCGGTGATCGGCACGCAGCGCCAGTTGAGTTATCGACAGCTGCGAGCCGAAGCGCGGCAGCTGGCGGCGCGGCTTCAGCGTATGGGCGTGGTGCCCAACAGGCTGGTCGCGGTGGTCATGGAGCGTGGCTGGGAACAGGTCGTCGCAACCCTGGCGATCCAGTACGCAGGCGGTGCCTACCTGCCGCTCGACCCGGCGCTGCCAACCGAGCGCCTGGAGCACATTTTGCAGCGTGCCGAAGCGAGTCTGGCCCTGACTCAGCCCGCACTGTTGCAACGCATCGAATGGCCCGAGCAGATCAAGGTCATCAGCGTGACCGACCCGGTCATTTCCGGCGATGCCATTCCCGATCAGCCTGAATTGCACGCTATAGAGCTCACGCCAGACGACCTGGCCTATGTGATCTACACCTCGGGCTCGACCGGCATGCCCAAGGGCGTGGTCATCGATCATCGCGGCGCGGTCAACACGTTGCTCGACATCAACCGGCGCTTTGCCGTCGGTACCACGGACCGGGTGCTGGCGATTTCTTCGCTGAGTTTCGATCTGTCGGTCTATGACTTCTTCGGCACGCTGGCCGCGGGCGCTGCGGTGGTGTTGCTCGAACCGCAGCAGGCGCTCGACCCGGCGCACTGGCTGGCGCTGATCGAGCGGCATCAGGTCAGCCTGTGGAATTCGGTGCCAGCCTTGTTCGGCATGTTGCTGGAGTATGCCGAAGGCGAGCGCAGTGCATTGCCGTCGAGCCTGCGGGTAGCGATGCTGTCGGGCGACTGGATTCCCTTGACGCTACCCGAACGCGCCTGGGCGTTGCAGCCGACGTTGCAGCTGATCAGCCTGGGCGGGGCGACCGAGGCGTCCATCTGGTCGATACTGTATCCGCTGCAACAGGTCGATCCCCACTGGCGCAGCATTCCCTACGGCAAACCTCTGGATCACCAGCGCTTCTATGTGCTGGATGATGCGTTGCAGGTTCGCCCGACGTGGGTGGCCGGTCAGTTGTATATCGGCGGTATCGGTCTGGCAAAGGGCTATTGGCGCGATGAAACCCTGAGTGCCGGGAGCTTCTTCGCTCACCCGCTGACCGGCGAGCGTTTGTATCGCACTGGCGATCTGGGCCGTTGGTTGCCCGATGGCAATATCGAGTTTCTCGGTCGCGAAGACACCCAGGTCAAGGTTCAGGGGCATCGTATCGAGCTGGGCGAGATCGAAGCTGCGCTCAATCGCCATCCCGGCGTGCAAAGCGCTGTGGTGCGGGTGCTGGGCGAAGCGCTGGGCGAGAAGCGTCTTGCGGGCTACGTACTCAAGGCCGATCCCTCGTTGCAGGCCAGTGATTTTGCCCAGTACCTGGCAGACAAGTTGCCCGCCTACATGGTGCCGAGCTCGTTTACCTTCGTGCAGGAATGGCCGCTGTCGGCCAACGGCAAGGTCGATAAGAAACGCCTGCCGGAACCGACTCAGGCTCAGGCGTCAGGTCCCGCGCTTGAAGTCGAAGGGCCGCAGGAGCAACAACTGGTGACGATTGTGCAGGGCGTGCTCAAGCGTCCTTCGATTGCTGCCGACGCCAATCTGCTGAACCTGGGCGCAACCTCGATCGACATTGTCAGGATCAGCAATGCGCTGTCCGGCGAACTGCAGTTCCGCCCCAATGTTGCGCAACTGCTGGCGCAGCCGACCCTGCTCAATCTGCTCGGCATGTACCGCCAGACTCTGGCCGATGGCAGCGTGGTCGACAGCATCCGACAACGGGCAGCTTCGCCCGAGCAGGTGATTGAAGATCCGCAGCAGCGGGCGCGCTTCAAGGCCGATCAGCGTGGGCGTCGGACCTTCACCGCGCAGGTTCCGGCGCTGGACCTTGCGCGCCCGGATGACCCGGCGTTGGTGCGGCGCTTCAGCGATTACCGCTCGGTACGTCAGTTCGCTGCGCAGCCGATCCCGACCGAGGCGTTCGCCGGCTTGCTGGCCAGCCTGGCCCAGGGGCAACTGGATGGAGAGATCAAGTACCAGTTTCCGTCCGCAGGCGGCCTGTACCCGATTCAGAGCTACCTGTACGTCAAGCCGCAGCGGGTAACCGATGTCGCAGCGGGTGCCTATTACTACGACCCGGTTCAGCACCGCCTGCTGAGGCTGGACAGTGACGTGCTGGACCCGGACACCTACGACTACTTCGTCAATCGTCCGGTGTTCGAAAACGCTGCGTTCTCGCTGTTCTTCATCGCCGACATGGCCGCAATCCGGCCTCTGTATGGCGAGCGCAGTCGCGACTTCTGCCATATCGAAGCCGGAGGCATGGCGCAATTGCTGACCATGACTGCGGTGGAGCAGGGCCTTGGCCTGTGCGGCATGGGCTCGCTCGAAGAGCAGCAATTGTCGGCGTTGTTCGACTTGGGACCGAATCATCAGTTGATCTACTCGATGGTGGGCGGCCTGCGCACTGCTGATGAACATCGCCGCACGCAGATCGAGGCGTTCGCTTCTGCTGCGGATCAAACGGACGACGCCAGCGACATGGAGGAGATAGAGATATGAATGCCTATCAATTGCTGGAGTTGTTCGGTCGTCATGCCGTGGTGCTTGAAGTGGACGGCGAAAAACTGCGTTGCAAGGCTCCGCGCGGGTTTCTCAATGACGAGATGTTGCAGGCACTCAAGCAACACAAGGCAGAGCTGATCGCTTTGCTGAGCGGCACCGACTCGGCGGCGATCCCCCGTCGTGCTGTCGGGCTAACGGCGCTGCCGCTGTCCTTTTCGCAACGCCAGCTGTGGTTTCTCGACCAGATGGAACCGGGCAATGCGTTCTATAACGTGCCCACTGCGATCTTGCTGAAGGGCACGCTGGATGTGCCGGTGCTGGAAAAGGCGCTGAACGAATTGATCATGCGCCACGAAATGCTGCGCACCACGTTTGCCAGTGTGGACGGTGAGCCACGGCAGATCGTGCACCCGGTGATGGCGCTGGCGATGCCGAAGGTCGACCTGCGTGACCTGTCGCCAGAGGCGCGTGAAGTGCAGGTCGGAATGGCTGTCGATCGGGAGGCCAAAGCGCCATTCGACCTGGCCTGCGGCCCGCTGTTGCGGGCTTCGCTGCTGCGGCTGGCCGATGACGAATATCTGTGGCTGTACAGCGTGCACCACATCATTGCCGATGGCTGGTCGATGGGTGTGATCCTTCATGAAGTGACCACCTTGTATGGAGATTTTTTGCGCGGTCAGGCGTCCAGTCTGGCACCGCTGGCGGTGCAGTACGCCGACTACGCCTGCTGGCAGCAACAGCGTCTGAGCGGCGAGGCGCTGGCGGGGCAATTGGCTTTCTGGCAGCGCACGCTGGCCGACGCGCCGCCGCTGCTCGACATGCCTGCCGACCGACCACGCCCGACCGTGCAGCGTTACGCTGGGGCGACCTTCAGCTCGACAGTCGATGGCAGCACCTTGCGCGGTCTTAATGCACTGGCCAGACAAACCCAGGGCACGCTGTTCAACGTGTTGATCGGCGCGCTTTCCGTGCTGCTGTGGCGCCACAGCGGTCAGCGGGACCTGTGCATCGGTACGCCGTTTGCCAACCGCAGCCGTCCTGAAATCGAGCCTCTGATCGGCCATTTCGTCAACACCCAGGTGATTCGCCAGCGTCTCGATGCGCAGCAGACCTTTGCTGAACTGTTGCGCGAGGTACGTGCCACGCTGCTGGATGTCCACGCCCATCAGGATGTGCCTTTCGACCGGGTGGTCGAGGCCGTCAACCCACAGCGTGATACCGGTTATTCGCCGTTGTTTCAGGTGATGATGGTGCTACAGAACACCCCGGGTACCGCTGTGCAGATGCCGGGGCTTAGCATGACGCCATATGGCACCGGCAGTGCCACGGCCAAGTTTGATCTGGCCTTCGAATGGGTCGAGCGCGACGGTGCGCTGAACCTGTTGGTGGAGTACAACACCGACCTGTTTGATCAGGCCAGCATCGAGCGCCTGAGCGGGCATTATCGACACCTGCTGGAGCAGGTTGCGCTGGACCCGAAACAGCCGGTCGGCGCACTGACGCTGATCACAGAAGCCGAACGTGAACAGATTCTGCACGACTGGAACAGCCCGGCAGCGCTGACGCAGAGTGTCGATTGCGTGCATCGCCTGATCGAAGCTCAGGTAGCGCGTCGCGAAGATGAGTGCGCGGTCATTTTCGAAGGTCAGTCACTGAGTTACAGCCAGCTCAACAGCCAGGCCAACCGACTGGCGCAGCACTTGCTCACCCTCGGCGTCGGCCCGGACGTGCGCGTAGCCGTCTGTATCGAGCGCTCGCTGGAACTGCCGGTGGCTTTATTGGCGGTGCTCAAGGCCGGTGGCGCCTACGTGCCGCTGGACCCGGATTATCCATCAGGACGCTTGCGTCATATTATCGACGACACTTGCCCGGTGGTGTTGCTTGCTCTCGGGCCGACGCGCAAGATTCTCCGCGAGGCCCTGCAAGGTGCAGACTGCGAGGTGCCGATCCTCGATGTGCAGGCTGATGCCGTGCTCTGGGCTCAATGCTCGCCAGACAATCCAGACCCGCAGCGTGTCAGGGTCAACGCCGACCATCTGGCGTACGTGCTGTACACCTCCGGCACCACGGGGCTGCCCAAGGGGGCGATGGTCACGCATCGCGGGCTGAGCAACCTGCTGCTCTGGTGTCAGCAGTTCTGCGGCGAACGCGGGAGCATGCTGCACAAGATTCCATTCGGTTTCGACGCTTCGGCCTGGGAGATCTTCTGGCCGTTGCTTACCGGGGGCAGGCTGGTCATCGCCCGTCCCGGCGGGCATTTCGAGCCCGGTTACCTAGCGCAGGTGGTACGCGAACAAAGCGTCACCGCGATGGTGTTCGTGCCGGCCATGTTGCAACTGTTTCTGGAGGTCGAAGAGGTCAGCGCCTGTCACTCCCTGAAGGATGTGTTCAGTGGCGGCGGGGAGCTGTCGCCCGCAGTGGCCAGACTGTTTCAGAAGCGTCTGCCGCATGCCCGCTTGCACAATGTCTATGGCCCGACCGAAACCACAGTGATCAGCAGTGTCTGGACGCTGCAGCCTGGCGCAGAGGTTCCGCCGCGCCAACTGGCCATCGGCCGACCTATCGCCAACACCCGTTTTTATGTGCTCGACGAGCGCAATGCGCCAGTTCCAGCCGGTGTTACCGGTCAGTTGCACATTGGCGGCGTCGGTGTTGCGCGGGGCTATATGGGATTGGCCGAACTCACTGCCGAGCGGTTTATCGACAACCCGTTTGTTGCTGGCGACCGGCTTTACCGCAGTGGTGATCTGGCGCGCTATCGCCCGGACGGTCAGCTGGAGTTTCTCGGTCGTAACGACTTTCAGGTCAAGCTGCGCGGCATCCGCCTGGAGTTGAGTGAAATCGAAGCGCGGCTCGACTTGTTTCCCGGCATCCGTAGCAGTGTGGCACTGATCGTTGGCGATACCGCGCAGAACCAGCGTCTGGTGGCGTGCTGTGTCGCCGACGGCGCAGTGGACGAGTCCGCGCTGCGGGCCCACTTGGCGACGACCCTGTCCAGCGCCGTCATGCCCAGCACTTATCTGTGGCTGGACGCCTTGCCGTTGACGGTCAATGGCAAGGTCGACCGTGTGGCTCTCGCGACACTGGCCGATCAGGACCTGGCCGAACGGCAGGTCAACCTCGGCAGCCCCAGGGACCATATCGAGCTGGCGCTGTATCAGATCTGGAAAGACCTGCTGCTGGTGCCGCAGATTGGCATTCGCGACAACTTCTTCAACGTCGGCGGCACCTCGATTGCGGCGATCAAGATGGCCTACGAGATCGGCCGGGTCTTCGCCGTCGAAGTGCCGGTGCGTGTGATCATCGGCCATCCGACCATCGAGGCGCTGGGCGGTTGGCTGCGTACCGGGGCCAGCCTGACTTCGGCGCAGGGCAACCTGATCGAATTCCGCCGCGGTGCCGGGCAACGCAACGTGGTGTGCATTCACCCGGCGGGCGGCACTGCGTTCTGCTACCTGTCGCTGGCCAAGGAGCTGCCGGAAAGCATCGGTGTGTACGGTGTGCAATCGCCGGGGTTGAACCCTGGAGAAAGCACCGAGCCGAGCGTCGAAGCGATGGCCGACGCCTATCTGCGGCGCATCGCGCCATTGACGTCACAACCGCTGATACTCACCGGGCTGTCGTTCGGCGGTCTGGTGGCTTACGAAATGGCCCGGCGCCTGACGGCTGCTGGCAATCGTCAGGTCACGGTGGTGCTGCTCGATACCCAGGGCTCGGATGATCCGGGGTTTCGGCAACAGATCGGCACCGTCGACATGGCTGAATTTCGCGACAAGCTGGTGCGCTTCAACGGCATGTACCCCGGTATCGAAGACGCGCAGGTCGAGCGTTATTTCCACCTCTACAACCACAACCGTCTGGCCATGGCCGCTTACGAATGCGAGCCGCACGCCGGGCGCGTCGTGCTGATTCAGGCCCGTGAAGGCTTCAGCCGCGCGCAGTTGCATGAGCTGCGCAGCTTCTGGCGTCGCCGCGCGGGTGACGGTTACAAGGCCCGGCTGGTGCACGGCGGGCACTGGGACATGCTGGAAAGTGCCGAGGTGCATCGTGTCTCGCAGACGCTCAGGCAGGAATTGCAACGTTTCGACACGCAGGAGGCGCAATGATGAGCAGCCACAAGGAGGGTATGGTCCGGCACCCCGCGACTCTGCTGTCGCGCTTTGCCGAGCAGGTGCGACGCAATCCCGAGGCACTGGCGGTGATCGATCAGCACGTAAGGCTGAGCTACGCGCAACTGGCCAGCGCCAGCGAGCGCATCGCCAGGGGGTTGCTGGCACAAGGCGCAGGGCGCGGTGATCCACTTGCCCTGTGCATGCCGCGTGGCTGGCAGTGGGTGGCGACAATCATGGCGGCCCTGAAGGTGGGGGCCGTCGTGGTGCCATTGGATCGTGCCAGCCCGCTACGGCGTCGGGAATTGATGCTGGAAGATGGCGGGTGTGTCGGGCTGGTTACCCTGGGTCAAGATTCTGATGCTGTGTCGGCGCTGCGTGGCTGGCACATCAGCGTCGAGGCGCTGCTGGATTACCCTGATCAGCCGCCACAACCTGTGCCTGATGACTTCGCCGAGCTGAGTTTTCTGTTCTACACCTCGGGCACTACCGGCACCCCCAAGGCAGTGGAAGTGGGCGAGCGCGGCCTGTTGCGTCTGGCCCAGGCCGACAGCTACATCGAGATTCGTGCAGGCGACCGTTTTGGCTGCCTGTCCAACCCGGCGTTTGACGCCTGTAATTTCGAACTGTGGGCACCGCTGCTCAATGGCGGTTGCTGCGTCATCATTGCCGACGCAGACCTGCAGGACGCACGGCGGCTGGCCACAGTGCTGGAAACACAACAGGTCGATAACCTGTTTATGACCGTTTCGCTGTTCAACACGCTGAGTGCGGATGACCCCGGCTGTTTTGCCAGCCTGCGCCAGCTACTGATCGGCGGCGAGCAAGTCAGCGCCGCTGCGGTGCGCGCCTGGTATCAGGCCAATCCCGACAGCCGCTGCCGGATTTTCAACGCCTACGGACCCACTGAATGCACCACCTTTGCGCTGTGCCATCCCATTGCCCGAGACTTTACCGGTGATACAGTGCCAATTGGCCGGCCTTTATCGGATACAGGCGTGCGTGTGCTGAGCCCGCAACAGCGACCTGTTGCTGTCGGCGAGGCGGGCGAGCTTTACCTGAGTGGCAGCGGGGTGGCACGGGGTTACCGCCACCGTCCCGCAGAGACCGAACACAGTTTCGTGCGCCTGCCCGCGCTCGACGCTGCAGACACACTTTATTACCGCACCGGCGATCAGGTACGGGTCAATGCCGAGGGGCTGATCGAGTACCTGGGCCGCATCGACCGACAGGTGAAGGTGCGCGGTTTTCGTATAGAGCCGGGGGAGGTCGAACAACGCATTCTGGACCATCCGCGGGTAGCGCAGGCGCATGTCTGTACCCGCAGGCAAGCGGCCGAAGACCATCAGTTGCTGGCGTTCATCGTGCCACGCGAAGGCCTGGACTATCGCGAGTTGGACCAGCACCTGCGTGAACACCTGGCGGTATGGATGCGCCCGCATCAGCTGTTTCTGCTTGAGCGTCTGCCGCTGACTGCCAATGGCAAGATCGATCAGCGTGCGCTGCTGGAGCAGCCCTTGAAACCATGGCGACCGCAAGCCTGCTCACTGCCTGACGATCAGCACTCGCCCGCACTGGACTGGCTGTTGACCCAGGCCCGCAGGCTGTTGGCACAGCCCGACCTCAACGGCCAGGATGACTGGCTGGGCAGTGGTGGCGACTCTCTCAAGGCCATGCGCCTGCGCTCTGCAATCCGCACGCACTGGCGACGCGAAATTATGCTGGGCGCGGTGCTGGGCGAATCGTTCGCAGCACTGGCCGAACGCCTGAGCGATGAACAGGGCGCTGCGTCTGCCTATCCACCCGCGCCACCCGTCAACAGGGTCGGGCGTGCGCCAGCCACTGCCGAGCAAAGCCGCTTGTGGCTGATGCAGCAACGCACGCCGCAAGCCACGGCCTACAACGTGCCGCTCATTCTGCACCTGGCGGCAGGCATTCAATTGCCCGCGCTGGCTGAAGCCGTGCAGCGCCTGCTGGCCCGACACAGCGGGTTACGCACGGCCTTCGTGTCCGGGGCTGACGGGCTTTATCAGGAGGTTTGCGAGCGCGACGTGCTGTGCCGCACCTTTGCTGTGGGGGCGTTCAGCGAACAGACCTGGCGTAGCTTCGCGACGCTGGTGTTCGATACACCCTTCGATCTGGCGACATCAGCCCTGTGCCAGGCCTGGCTATTGCCGTTTGCCGATGGCAGTTGTCGCTTGCTGATGAACCTGCACCACATTGTCATCGATGGCTGGTCGATGAACCTGTTGTTCGATGATCTGGTGCAACTGTACGACGATGCGCTGCACGGGCGGGCAAATGCGGAGCCTTTGCCTGGGCTGGGCACGCTGGAATTTGCGCTCTGGCAACGGCAATGGCGTGTCGACCCGCGCTATCGCGACCAGCGCCGTGCCTTGGCCGGGTTGCATCGCCAGCAGCCAGCATGTTCTCCACCGCTGGTGGCGGTTCGTGAACCAGGCCCGCAGGCACGGCTGTACCGCCAGCCGCTGGGTGCCATGCGCAGTGCCGCACTGGATCGGTTTTGCAGCCAGCAACGCGTCACCCGCTATGAAGTGTTGTTCAGCGTTTATGCCTGGAGCGTGTACGCGCTGACCGGCTGCGAACGGCCGCGAATCGCCAGCCCGGTCTCCAACCGTCCATTGACCGAGTTCGAAGACGCAATCGGCATGTTTGCCAACACCGTGCTGATCCCGACGGTGCTCGACAACAGCATGACGCTCGACCAGCAGATGCACCGCCAGACTGCCACAGTGCGCGAGGTGCTGGCCTTGCAGGACGTCGCCCTGGCTGATCTGGTCGAAGACCTGCGGCTGTCGTCGAGCAGTGCGTTGTTCGATTTCATGTTCGTGCTGGAAAATACCGACTACGCCAGACTCGCCCGTACCAGCTTGCGAGCGACGTTCGAACTCACCGAGACCGTGCAGGCCAAATGCCCGCTGACCTTGTCAGTGGTCGATGTCGGTTCGCAACTGGAATGCTGGTGGGAATACCAGTGCAGCTATTTCGACGCCGCACAAATGACTTCCGTCAATCAGGTGTTTCAACAGGGTCTTGATCTGCTTCTGGAAAAACCTTCGGCCATCCTTGACGATCTGCTCACGCCGTACCGCTTCAGCCTGCCGCCCGCCAGTCAGGGTGGCAGCGATGCGGCGCCGTTCGGAACCCTGGCCGACTGGTTCGAACATCAGGTCAATTGCACACCGGATGCCCCGGCGCTGGTCGCTGATCAGCAGCGTATCAGCTACGCCGAACTGGATGCGTTGGCCGACACCCTGGCGGCGACTCTGGTCGAGCAATGCCCATTACCGGAAGGGTATGACGCACCGCTGCAAGTGGTGCTGTACCTCGAAGCGTCGGTCGAGCACATCGTGGCCTTGCTGGCGCTGGCCAGACTCAACCTGACGGCCGTGCCGCTGGACCCTGGTTATCCACTGGCGGTGCAGCGTCAGGTCATGCAGCAGGCACAGCCGTGTTGCCTGCTGTACAGCACTGTCACCGAGGCGGCACTGGATGAATTGAATGCTGGTCGGGTGGCCCGTCATCGGGTCGACCTGAGCGCTGCGCCACGGTCATTCGAACGTCGCCATCATGCGGGCGAGCGACCTTTGTACACGCTGTTCACGTCCGGCTCGACGGGTACGCCGAAAGGCGTTCAGGTGCCGGACCGAACCCTTTGCAACCTGTTGCACTGGCAGCGTAACCAAGGTCATTTGCCAGCCAGATCGGTAACCCTGCAATTTTCCATGCTGTCGTTCGATGTGTCGTTTCAGGAGATTTTCAGCACGCTTTGCGGCGGTGGCTGCTACCACCTGATCAACCCACGCTGGCGGCAGGATGCCCAGGCATTGTTGAGCTATCTGCAGCAGGCGCGCATCGAGCGGCTGTTCCTGCCGTGCGTGGCCTTGCAGCACTTGGCGCAGACGGCGGTCAGCCAGGACGTTTACCCGCAGGCGTTGCGTGAGGTGATCACGGCCGGCGAGCAACTGCTCTGCACCGATGCACTGCGCAGCTGGTTTGGGGGCATGCCGCAGGCGCGTCTGTTCAATCATTACGGGCCGACCGAAACCCACGTGGTCAGCGCCTGGCGTTTGCCAGCGGCAGTTCAGGACTGGCCTCTGCGAGCGCCCATCGGGCTGGCGGTGAACAACGCGCGGCTGCTGCTGGTGGACGAACACGACCAGCCAGTACCAGGTGGCAG
This sequence comes from Pseudomonas syringae group sp. 26L6, assembly GCF_032587815.1. NCBI lineage: Bacteria > Pseudomonadati > Pseudomonadota > Gammaproteobacteria > Pseudomonadales > Pseudomonadaceae > Pseudomonas > Pseudomonas syringae group sp. 26L6. The sequence goes on along the minus strand of NZ_JAWHPJ010000050.1, from coordinate 22,901 downwards.
CCGGGGTTATCTGCTGGTGGCGGGGCCGATGATTTCGCGCTGCTACCTGGCCGACCCGGCGCTGAATGCCGCGCGGTTTGTCGAGTTGCCGCAGCCCGAGGGCAACATGCTGTTCTATCGCACCGGCGACCTCGCCCGGGCTGATGCCGATGCCTGCCTGCACTACCTTGGCCGTGACGACCAACAGGTCAAGGTGAGTGGCCAGCGTCTTGAGCTGGGGCAGATCGAAGCCGCACTGGTGCAGGACGCTCAGGTGAGCAATGCGGTGGTGGCCATGCACGGCCAACCGCCACGTCTGGTGGCCTGGTTGCAGGTCGAAGGCACGCCGCCTGACGTGCAGCAGCTGGATCGCCAGGTCACGCTGCACTTGCCTGCGCATGTGCGTATCGACGAATACCGCTGTGTCGATGCCTGGCCGCGTACGCCCAGCGGCAAGATCGACCGAAAGGCGTTGAGTTCGCTGGGCGAGGCACTGCAACGGCGTCGCAGTGCACTTGCGCAAGTGCCGCTGAGCGCGCTTGAACAGCAACTGAGCGAGTTGTTCGTGGCGGTCATCGGCCGTGATATCGAGCTTGATCAGACCTTCTTCGAGGCCGGTGCCACCAGCCTCGGCCTGATGCGCCTGCATGCCCGTTTCAACGAACAACTGCCACAACCAGTGGCGATGGCAGCGCTGTTCGAACATGTCACTGTGCGCCGTCTGGCGCAGCATCTTTCGGCCTCGCCATCGGTTTCAGTGGCGCGTGCGCAAGGCTCCGTAGCTGGCGAGCAACCGATGGCAATCATCGGCATGTCGGTAAATGTGGCGGGGGCCGGCAACCTCGCCGAGTTCTGGGCAATGGTCCAGGGAAACGAGTCGGGCATCGAGCTGTTCGACGCCGCCGATGGGTTGGTCGGCGCGCGTAGTCAATTGGCGGGGATGCTGGATTTCGACCCGGAATACTTCGGCATCAGCCTTCAGGAAGCACGGCTGATGGACCCGCAACAACGGCACCTGTTGATGGGCTGTGTGCAGGCGCTGCAACATGCTGCAATCACGCCCACAGCCGATGGCCCACGCATTGGCCTGATCGCCAGTTGCGGCGAAACCACGTATTTCCAGCAAATGCTGCGCGAAACTGCTGAGGGTGATCTGCTGGACGGCTTTCAGATGGCGCTGCACCACGACAAGGACTTTCTGGCCACCAAGGCGGCGTACCACTTGGACCTCGGCGGCCCGGCGCTGAGTGTTCAGGCAGCGTGCGGCAGTTCGCTGATTGCCGTGCACCTTGCGGCGGCGATGCTGCGCCAGGGCGACAGTGATGTAATGCTGGCCGCCGGGGTGCTCGTCGACCCGACTTTGACAGATGGCTACCGTTATCGCCCGCAACACATTTTCTCTCGTGACGGGCTGTGCCGTCCTTTCAGTGACGATGCCAGCGGGACCATCGGGGCCAGCGGCTACGGGGTGGTGGTGCTCAAACCGCTGGCCCGCGCCCAGGCCGATGGCGACCGGATCTATGCGCTGGTCGAGGCCTCTGCGCTGAACAACGATGGCCGGGCCAAGATGAGCTACACCGCGCCTTCGGTGGCGGGGCAGAGCGCGGTGATCAGCGAGGCCCTGCGCAAGGCGGGTGTCACAGGGGCTGACATGGGCTACATCGAGGCCCACGGCACAGGCACGCTGCTGGGCGACCCTATTGAAGTGGCCGCACTCAGCAAGGCGTTCGGTGCAACGCCCGCTGCCAGTTGCGCTCTGGCGTCAGTGAAAAGCCAGGTCGGTCATCTGGGCGCGGCGGCGGGTGTGGTCGGGCTGATTCGTGCGACGCTTGCGGTATTTCATGGTGTGATCCCGCCCAATCTGGGCTTTGCCCGGATCAACCCGCAAATCGACCTGCAGCACTCACCGTTCTACATACCCACCACCTCACGGCCATGGCCCGAAGGCCGTCGGCGGCTGGCCGGGGTGAGCAGTTTCGGTATCGGCGGCACCAACGCGCATGTGATTGTCGGCGCGCCGCCATCGCAGGCAGACAGCGCCGAGGAATGCCCGCCGTGCCTGTTGCTGTCGGCACACAGCCGTACAGCGCTGGAGCGGGACGTCGCGGCAATCGACGCTTGGCTCAATACCTTTCCCGAACAACAGACCGCGCTGCTGCGTTACCTGCAAAACGGGCGACGCGCATTGCCCTGGCGCTTTGCGGTGATCTGCCAGCCGGGTCAAACGCTGCGTTTGCAACCTTCTTCGATCAAACGGGTGACGATCTCGGACCTGCGTCTGAAGGCCAGTGAACACTCGCCGCAGGCGTTGCTGGAAGCCTGGTATGCAGGGGCCAGTATCGAGGTGGCGACGCGTTCGGCACCGCCACCGTGGAACTTGCCGCCGTCGGCGTTCGACTTACAGACCTTCCGCTTCAAGCCATCCGCCGCTGTCGAGCCGCAGCCGCCGCAAACCGCTGAGCGCGAGCTGATGGCGGACTGGTTTTATCAACGCCAGTGGCAGCGTGTGCGTCGTCTGGGCACACAACCGATTGGCGAACGTCGCGACAGGCTGGTGGTGTGCAGTCACGAGCGCGTTGATGCCGCACTGCTTGGCTGCCTGCAGGGCGTTTATCGACACGTCATCGAGGTGCAGGCCGGTAATGGTTATCAGCAGCTTGGCCCGAACCTTTATGAGCTTGATCCACTGGACCCGTTAGCGTTTAGCCGACTGATCACCGAGCTTGATCAGAGTGGGCAGGCGGCGACCGAACTCGACTGGCTGCATGCCTTGCCACTCTCGGTTGGCGGGGTGGTCAACGAGCAAAGCCTTGCCGCCGCGCAATGGGCGTGTCTGGACACGGTCAGCGCGTTTTTGCAGGCCTGGGGGCAACGCGCACAAAAGACCGCTTTGCGACTCTGGCTGCTGTCCTGGCAGGCGTGCCCGGTAAATGGTCAGGTCATGCGTCCGGAGCTGGCGGCGCTGGCAGGTATTACCGAAGTGGCCCCGCAGGAGTACCCGATACGCTGTCACTGGCTGGATCTGCCCACTGCGCAATGGGGCACACAGGCTCGGCAACTGGCGACGCTGCTCGCCGAACTGACGTCGCTGCCACGGCGCATGGCCATTCGTGACGGTTATCTGTGGCAGCCACAGTTGCAGCCGAGCTCGCTCGCGCTGCCAACGGTCGTTTCGAATCTGTTGCCGGTAAACGGCACGTTTCTGGTACTCGGCGGTACAGGCGGTATCGGCCGTACGTTGTGCGAACACTTGCTGCAATCAAGCCAGCGGCGGGTAGTGCTGCTGTCGCGCCGTGGGGAATGTCCGCAGGAGCTGGGCGATTATGCCGCGCGTATCGATAGCGTTCAGGCGGATATCGCCGATTTGGCACGCTGGCCCAAGGTGCTTGAGCAACTGCGCGAGCGTTATGGACACTTCGACGGGGTAATCCATGCTGCCGGGACCGGAGCGGGCAGCCTGATTCGTCAGCGCGATGCTCACCTGTTGTCTGAAGCGATGGCGAGCAAGACCCGCGGCATGCTGGCGGTCGAAGCGTTGATCGAACAGATGACGCCAGGGTTTGTGCTGTACTGCTCATCGATGTCGGCACTGTTCGGCGGTGCCGGACATCTGGATTACGCCGCCGCCAGTGCGGTGCTCGACGGCTTCGCCCATTACCGCCCGAATGGCGAAAATGGCTGCGTGCGCCTGGGTATCAACTGGGATATCTGGAGGGAAACCGGTATGGCCGCTGCCAGCGGCATCGGTGATGAAGCGCATCAGCGGCATCTCGCGGTCGGCATGTCGGCGCAAGAGGGCTGCCAAGTATTCGACGCCGCCATGACTGCACAACTGCCGCAATTGTTGATTTCGACGACCGATCTGAACACCGCACGCCAGTTTTACCCGGCTCGTCATAGCGGTGCTGGCTTGACGCTGGTCGACACTGCGCCAGCCGTTGCGGCAGAAACCGGTCTGCCGGAGCGTCTGCATGGCTGCCTGTGCAAATGGCTTGGCGTAAGCGCTCTGGATCCGGATGACTCGCTGTACGAGCTGGGGGCTGATTCCCTGACCTTGCTGGACCTGATCGACGAATTGCAGGCCGCGACGGGTGTGGTATTCCAGTTGTCACAGTTCAGCCACAAGGTCAGCCTGCGCGAGGTACTGGCGCTGGTGCAGTCAGCGCAGGGCGGTGCGGCTGCAGTCGAAGACCAATGGACCGACGCGGTTAGGATTGACCAATGGCATGCGGGGGTTGACCGCGAGCGCCTGTACCTGATCCATCCGGTGGGCGGCGATGTTCAGGCGTATCGCGAGCTGGCCTCGGCGCTGCACCCTGATCTGGGTGTGTGGGTAATTGCCGACCCGACCTTGCGCCTGCCCGAGCTGCCGAATATCAGCCTGGCCGAACGGGCGCAGCTGTATCTCGACGCGTTGCAGGCCCATCACCCCGACGGCACAGCATGGCGGCTGGCCGGCTGGTCGTTCGGCGCGTGGGTGGCGCAGGCGATGTGCAACCTGCTGGCGGACGGTTGCGAGCAGCCGTTGTTGTACCTGATCGATCCGCCTGCGCCGGATGCCGGGACCGAGCTGGCGCGGATCGACGAAGAACGTATTCAGCAGGTCTTCCAGCGCGAGTTTTCTGCACGGCGGGCCCTCAACACTGCCGCCAGCACGGCCAGCGAAGACGCGTCACGTTACCTGCAAAGCCTGATTGTCTGCTGCCAGAACAACATGGCGAGCATGGCTGATCATCGGCCCGCGCAACTGCCTGATACCAAGGCACGACTGTTCATTGCTACGCGTCCCAATCCATATGGCATGGGCAGCGCCTGGCAAATGGCAGACCTGCAGCGTGCCTGGCAAGACCTGTTGCCGCACCTGCTGAGCTGGCAGCCTCTGGACACTGATCATTACGGCATTGTCGCAGCGCCGTGGGCGCAATTGATTGCCGAGATGATCAACGCAGACCTGCCAGCAGGGGAGGGCTGAGCGCGTTAGCGGCACGTTTTTCAGGCGGGGCTGACGTTCCCGTAGACGAACCACGGACATGGTGATCGGCCATGCCAACCATTCAAGGGTGAGGGATCATGGATCAAATGGCACTCAAGGCCATCGAAGGCATCGCGGGGGCGCCTCGCGCGCCGTATCACAGCATCACGGTCAACCGCCTGACACCCATCATCGGTGCCGAAGTCGGCGGGGTCGACCTGTCGCAGCCACTCAGTGCGGAGCAACTGAAGGAAATTCGCCGCGCTTTTCTGGAAAACCACGTGCTGGTGTTTCGTGATCAGCACCTGACGGTCGAGCAGCACAAAGCCTTTGGCCGGCTGTTTGGACCGTTACGTGCCTTGCCGGTAGAAAGCATTGATGGCGATGACCCGGAGCTGGTCGTGGTGCGCGCCAACGCCCAGTCACGCTTCGCTGCTGGCGAGCTGTGGCACACCGATGGCACCGCTGACCTGGAGCCGTCGATGGGCTCGATGCTGTATGTCAAAGAGACGCCCGCCATTGGAACCGGTGGCGACACGCTGTTTGCCAACATGCACCTGGCCATAGAAATGCTCTCGCCTGCGATGCAGGCGTTTCTTGGCGAACTGACGGCCATTCACGATGGCGAGATTCCGTGGAAGGGCTATCAGCCGCCTGCCAACCTTCCCAAAAGCGAGCACCCTGTGGTGGCTCGCCACCCTGAAACCGGACGCCGCAGCCTGTTCGTCAATTCCGGTTTCACCTCGCATATCGTGCAACTGTCCGCAGGAGAGAGCCGCACGCTGCTGAACATGCTGTTCGACCTGATCGCCCGTGAACCCTCTCTCAGTTGCCGCGTGCGCTGGGAGCCCAACACGCTGGTGTTCTGGGATAACCGCTGCACCCAGCATCACGCGGTGTGGGATTACTTCCCGCACTCGCGCTATGGCGAGCGAGTGACGATTCTGGGAGGGCGGCCCAAAGCCTGAGCCGCTTGCCGCAGCCTGGCTAACGCTTGGCTGCGGGCTTGTCACCTCAGTCGCAGGTGATATTTCAGGTCATCGAACCACTGATCGCCGATCTGATAGGCATGCGGGACACGGCGTTCGAAAGAGAAACCGCATTTCTCCAGCACCTTGCAGGAGGCAATGTTGCCATCGGTCACGGTCGATTCCAGTGAATCGAGGCCGATGGCGGCAGCGTAGTCGATGATTGCCCGGCGGGATTCGGTGCCGAAGCCCTTGCCTTGATGTTCCGGCAGCAACAGACAGCCTACTTCGGCATGCCCTGGCGACATGATGCGAAAGCCGCTGACCCCCAGCTCCACGCCGCTCTGCTTGTCGACGACCACCAGGCACAGCCAGTGATCGGACTCTGGCGTCCACACCGGAAGGCGATGCTCAAAGCCTTTGCGAACTTGTGCTTCTTCGATTTCCCCGAAGACGTACTGCATGGTCTGAGGCTCGGAGTGCAGCCTCAGAAACAACGGCCAGTCACTGGCGAGCAGGGTCCGCAGATAAAGTCGTTCGGTGTGTAGTTTCAGCATCCGTTGCTCCTTGCACGATCAAAAAGGCACAGGGTTTTGTACTCGGCATTCGGCCAATGATCAATAATGCACGCGCATTTCATCGCCATCGCTCGCGGCAATCGCTGAGTAGCAAGGCATGGTCATACCCTTCAGCATTTCAGGGACGAGTCAATGGCATTTCGCGTATTGGTCATCGGCGGCTACGGCAACTTCGGCAGCCTTATCTGCAATCATCTGGCGATGATGCCGGACATCGAACTGGTCATCTCCGGTCGCGACCCGCGCAAGCTGGCGGAAAAGGTTGCCGCACTGCAAACGCTGGCTGGCAGATTCTGCGAGAGCTGGTGCGTGGACATCATGCAGGACGGCGCGGGCAGTGAGCTGGGTGAATTGGGCATTGATCTGCTTATCCACACGGCGGGGCCTTTTCAGGGGCAGTCGTATGCCGTGGCCCGGCATTGCATCGCGGCGGGTGTGAATTATTGCGACCTGTCGGATTGCCGGACCTTCGTCTCCGGTATCGCCACTCTGGATGCCTTAGCGCGTGAGGCGGGCGTCTGTGTGCTGAGCGGTTGCAGCTCGGTGCCGACGCTTTCGGCGGCCATCATCGATCAGCATCGCCAGCGTTTTCTGCGCATCGATTCGATAGAGCATGGCATCTCCTCGGCAGCGAAAATGCCCGGTCTGTCGACCGTGCGTGGCGTGCTGGCCAATGCCGGGCGGCCGATCAGGCAACTGCGCAACGGCAAGGTCCACGAAGTCCATGGCTGGATGGACCTGACCCTGCGCCGGATGCCCGGCATGGGCACACGGCTGGTGGCCAATGTCGACGTCCCGGACCTGGATGTATTCGCGACACGTTATGCCGCGCAGCATCTGAGCTTCAAGGCCGGCTCCGCGCTCAAGGCCGGCGGCATCGCGACCTGGCTGCTGGCGCTGGCGATTCGCTGTGGGCTGCTGCGCGATCCTGCGTCGTGGGCCGAGCGCCTGTACCGTTGGGGCGCGCGCTTTGAACACTGGGGTGATCGAAAGAGCGCGATGTACATCGATGTCGATGGCGTCGACCTCACCGGCCAGCCGCTGCACATGCGTGCGCAATTGACTGCACTGAACGACAAGGGCCCAGAGATCCCCGGCAGTGCTGCCGTCGCGCTGAGCGGCAAAATGGCCGGTGGCTATCGCCCACAACCGGGCGCACGGGCCTGCGTCGGAGAAATCACCGTAGACGAGTACCTGGCAGCGATCAACGAGCCGGAAAACATCCGGCTGGATGTTCATTTCACCGACCGCAACGTCTGACGCTGTTGCCAATCTCCGATGGCTCCGTACAGGCGAAGATCAAGGCAGTTTCATTGCGTGATCTTCCGGTTTCGCGCGGTGCCAATCATCGGAAAAATTCTGCTCAGGCGATTTAAATAAATATTCATCATCGCGCTCCGGCCACGTAATTCTTGGGCTTCAGGGTGCCTTCGATTGGCGCGTGCGTGATTCCGATAACGTTAACTATCAAGTTAAATCTTTCAGCGCCGATTCACGTGCATCCCGAAAAATCAAAGGCACACACGTAATGAGCGCAAAATGGTTGGACAATCTGAAAGTCAGCAAGAAGCTCGGACTGGGCTTTGCCGCTATTTTGCTCGGAGTACTGACCGTCACCGTCATCGGCTACTCCAGCACCAACCTGCTGATCGAGCGCATGGGCAAAAGCAGCAAGGTCGCCGAGATCAAGGCTGACGTCCTGAATGCCCGGATCGCTGCGCAAGCCTATGCGACCGGTCCTACCGCCGCAGGTGTGCAGAACTACGCCAGCGCGCTGGATACCTTGAGCCGCAGTGTGGATCAGGGCCTGCAGGTGTTCGTGATCTCGAGCAACCTGGCCAAGCTGCGCGAGATCAAGGAGCAGGTGGGCGGTCTGAAGCAGACGTTCGACCAATTGGTCGGCATCAATCAGAAAGTCGACGAGGCGTTGAAACCGATCATCAAGGTGTCCGATGACGTCAGCGCGACCTTTGAGAATTTGCTGAACAAGACCATTGACGACACCTTGCGTTCGCCGAATGAAACCGGCATCAGGCAGGTCAAGATCGCTGGCGACCTGCGTAACGGCATGACCAATTTCCGTCTGGTGTTTCGCCGCTACCTGAGCGTTCCGAATGCCGACAACCGTCAGGCCACCTATAAGGCCGCCGACGCCCTGATCGCACAAGTGGACGCCGCTCGCAGCCAATTGCCTGTCGAGGCAAATGCTGCAGTGGATGCCGCGTTGGTGGCGTTGAAACAATACAAGGTCCTGATGTCGTCGATTTCGGACATGCTGCAGCAGACCGAGCAAGTCCGTACCGATCTGCAACAGCAATCCATAGCGACCGCTGCCCGTGCCGATGATCTGGCGGCGTTGCAGGTCATCAGTGCCAAGAAGGAACAACAAACCGCTGTGGTGCAATTGCTGAGCGTAGCGCTGGTCGTGCTGCTGGTCGGCATCTTTGCTGCGTTCCTGATCACACGTCAGATTACCGTGCCGTTGAACAGCACCGTAATTGCGGCGCGCCGGATTGCCGACGGCGATCTGACCCATGACAGCAGCACCACCCGCCAGGACGAACTGGGCCTGTTGCAGAACACCATGCAGCACATGACGGTTTCTCTGCGCGGCCTGATCGGTGGCATCGGCAACGGTGTGACACAGATCGCCACGGCGGCCGAACAATTGTCTGCTGTCAGCGAACAGACCAGTGCCGGCGTCACGTTGCAAAAAAACGAAGTCGACCAGGTTGCCACCGCCATGAACGAAATGGCGTCGACCGTGCAGGAAGTAGCACGCAATACCGAAGACGCTTCGCTGGCGGCCAAACAGGCCAGCGAACGTGCCGCTCACGGTAGCAGTGTGGTGCAGCACGCCACTCGCGAAATCGGCCAATTGGCCGGTGAAGTGAAACAGCTGGGCGAAGCCATGCAGCGCCTCACCGAAGACAGTGGCAAGATCGGTAGCGTGATTGACGTGATCAAGGCCGTTGCCGAACAAACCAACCTGCTGGCGCTCAACGCGGCCATCGAGGCTGCACGTGCGGGTGAGCAGGGCCGTGGTTTTGCGGTGGTGGCTGACGAAGTACGTTCGCTGGCTCAGCGTACCCAGAACTCCACCACGGAAATCGAAGCGCTGATTCAGGCGTTGCAAAAAGGTACAGGTGCCGCATCGGGTCTGATGGATGCCAGCCTGCAACGCACCGAAGGCACAGTCGTGCTGGCTCGTCAGGCCGAGCAGGCACTGGTTGAGATCAATCAGTCCATCGGTACGATCGAGCAGATGAGCCAGCAGATTTCTGCCGCGGCCGAGCAGCAGAGCGCCGTGACCGACGAAATCAACCGCAGCGTGCTTAGCGTGCGCGACATTGCCGATCAATCGGCTTCGGCAACCGAGCAAAGCGCCGCATCGACTGTAGAACTGGCCCGTTTGGGCAGCGATTTGCAGAGCATGGTGGCGCGTTTCAAGATTTAACTTCCCTGCATCAGGCGCCTTGTGACTCGGTCACGAGGCGACCTGCCGCGCTTCCGCCCGTACGACCATCCACACACCGACACCCGACACCGCCATGCCTGACGCCATCTGCCAGGACAGCGGCTCGTTGAACATCACCCAGGCCCAGAGCATTGTCACCGGTGGGCTGAGGTACAGTACGCTGGCAACGCGGGTGGCTGATGCGCGGCGCAGACACACCCAGTAAAGTCCGTAGCCGCCAAGCGTCGCCAGCCCCACTGTCCAGATCACGCTCAACGCAAACCCGGTACTGGGAATGGGGGCCAGGCTGCCCTGTGTTCCCTGGATGATGGCGAACGCGAAGCTCGATATAAAACATTGCAGCCACAGGTTGGGAAGCAGGTCCATGGGCTGCATGTGGGTCGAACGCTTCTGCCACAGCGTCGCAATGGCCAGCGATAACATACCCAGCAGTGGCAGGCCGTAGGCCCACAATGGCGCATCTCCCACCGCCAGCGCGCTGTACGTGACCAGCACCACGCCGACCAGACCGACCACCAGCCCTGCCCAGATTTGCCAGACAAGCCGCTGCCCGAGCACTGCGGCAGCCAGCAGTGCCATGCCCATCGGCAACAAGTCGGCAAACAGCGCCGCGAGTCCCGCAGGTACGCCCAGCGCGATGCCCTGCGTAACGCCTGCGACATAGCCCGCCATGGCCAGCAGACCGATGCCCGCATTTTTCAACAGCGTGGCAGGCGGTATCGATCTCAGTTGCCTCGCGACGAAAGGCAGCAGGATCAACGTGACCACCACACAACGCCAGAACACCACCAGCAATGGTGGTGCGTAATTAAGCGAAAACCGTGCGCCGATGAAACCCGAGCTCCAGGTCAGGACAAGGGCTGCTTCCAGCAAGATAAGGGGAATGGCCTGATGCCAGGCAGGCCGCGTTACGCTCGGAGAAATCGATAGGTGCTGATTCATGGACACAGGTTACGAAGTCAGCGTAATCTAATAAATCAAAATTAAGTGCAGTAGTTGTTCAGGTTTTATGAATCATGAGCGCAATTCTCGATATCGAACTGATACGTACTTTTCATGCCGTGGCGCGAATAGGGAAGTTTTCTGCGGCTGCCGAGCAACTTCACAAAAGCCCCGCGGCAGTCAGTGTGCATATCCAGCGGCTTGAGGCGGTAGCGGGCGGGCGTTTGCTCAATCGGGACAACCAGGCGGTGTCTCTCACTGCGCTGGGCAAGCGTTTGCTGGTCTCGACGACGGAATTGCTGTCCACCCATGACCGCGTGCTGGCTGACCTGCAAGGGACTCATCTGGCTGGGCGCATCACACTGGGTGTTCCGGATGAGTACGCCGTTCATGTCATCCGCGACATCCTGCCGGTGTTCGCTGCGGCCTGGCCCAATGTGGTGCTGGAATTGAAAACCGCACCCAGCTACACCCTGCGCGAGCAGGTTGCGCGCGGCAAGTTGCAGACAGCAGTGATCGCGCAACCCAAAGGGCAGCCAAGTGCTGATACGCAGTTTCTGGTATCTACCAAGCCGGTCTGGGTCGGGCCGGCCAGCGTCGCACTGGGACCTGCGGACCCGTTGCCGCTGGCCATTCACGCAGCGCAATGTCCTTATCGTGAAGCCATGATGGCGTCACTCAAAGACAACGGCCGCAAAATCCGTGTAGTTCTCGAAAGCCCGTCCAATCAGGCGATCAAAGCCTGTGTGGAAGCGGGCCTGGCGATCAGCCTTATTGATCGGAGCGGAGTCACGGAAGCCATGCAGATTCTCGATGACCTGCCTGAAATTCCCGAGCACGAAATCGTCTTCCTGCGCTCGCCGTCGTCACAGAACGACGAGGCGGTGAGCCTGCTGGCGCAGGCGCTGCAGAAGTATTTTTGGCTTTGATAGTGAAGCTGTGTGCACAGTAAACGTGTCTGCGGTTCACCACACGGGGGGCGATTGTCTTCTGGTGTGGAAAATCCTTAGAACCTGTAGCCGGCCGCTACGGATGCGATATGGAATCAGGTAAGGCAGGTCTGGCAGAGGCCATTCTCTGGTTCCGGCAATCCGTCCTTCCCGGCCCATGGCGGGAAAGCTCGCGAGCTGCGTCACGCTTGATTGAATTGCTTTCACGAAAGCTGCGGCAGCAGCTGGATTGTCCTGTGCGATATACGCTGCCTCCTCATCCAGATTCTTTAGCGCCGTTTTAAGCCACTCAACCTGCATTGCCAGACCATTTGTCCATGACAGCTTTTACGTCCTCTGTATTGGCGAACTCGCCAGCGTCGGCTTCTTCAATCGCGCGCTGAATTTCGGCAATCTGCCATGCCTCGCGAGTCAGGTATTCGCGGAGCGCGTCGAGGGCCAAAAATGACTTGCTGCGCCCGGTCGCCTTTGCAAGGTGTGCAAGGGTATCCGCCATTTCGTCCGGCAGACGTAGAGACATTGTGGACATATACACCTCACACGTAGTTATTTGTATTACATAAGGGTGCAGTGTAATACATGTGAATACACCTGTGGATGCAGTTTCCGTTTCAGGTCTGTCGGCTTTTTGAGCAGGTGCAAAATGGCCCGCGAATTCGCGGGCCATTCAGGCAACTTTCGGGATGGCTTAACCGTCCTTGAACAGAAAACTGTAGGCATTCAACGCCGGTACGCCGCCCAAATGTGCGTAGAGCACTTTTGAGCCCTCGGGGAATTCACCATTGCGCACCATGTCGATCATGCCGTGCATGGATTTGCCTTCGTAGACCGGGTCGGTCAATACGCCTTCAAGGCGCGCGCAAAGGCGAATGGCTTCAAGGGTGCCATCGTTCGGCAGGCCGTATTCGGGGTAGGCGTAGCGGGTGTCGAGCACCACGTCTTCGGCGGTGATTTCGCGGCCCAGTTCCACCAGCTTTGCGGTGTTCTGAGCGATGCGCAGGACTTGTGCGCGGGTCTTTTCCGGTTTGGCCGACGCATCGATACCGATCACACGCTGTGCCCGGCCATCGGCCGCGAAGCCGACGAGCATGCCTGCGTGAGTGCTGCCGGTCACCGAGCAGACCACGATGTAGTCGAATTTGAAGCCGAGTTCTTCTTCCTGCTGACGCACCTCATCGGCAAAACGCACGAATCCCAGGCCGCCATAAGGGTGTTCCGAGCAGCCCGCAGGAATCGGGAACGGCTTGCCACCGCTTTCCTCGACGTCGGCCATGGCCTTTTCCCAGCTCGGCCGAATGCCGATATCGAAGCCTGCCGAGTCCAGGCGCACATCGGCGCCCATGATGCGCGACATCTCGATATTGCCGACCCGGTCGTACAACGCGTCGGAATAGTTGACCCAATTCTCCTGAACCAGCACGCACTTCATGCCCAGATGCGCCGCTACAGCCGCCACCTGACGGGTCTGGTTGGACTGGATGCCGCCGATCGACACCAGTGTGTCGTAGCCGCCGTCGATGGCTTCCGGCACCAGGTATTCCAGTTTGCGGGTCTTGTTACCGCCAAAGGCCAGACCGCTGTTGCAATCCTCGCGCTTGGCATACAACTCGACCTTGCCACCCAGATGCTCGCTCAAGCGTTTCAGAGGGGTGATGGGCGAGGGGCCGAAGGTCAGAGGGTAGCGCTTGAACTTGCTCAGGTTCATATCGGGGCTCCGTTGATAAGTTGATTCAGGCCTGCAAGGAATGAGTTCGACGTTTGAACGGTGTGCCTGAAGTGGTTCCTATCATAGGAAATAGCTGAATAATCGTGGTTGCAAAGAATTGTCTATTTGCAAAATCAGCGTTAGTGTCATGCCACTAATACAAACTTTTATTTTGTGAAATTCATCATGAAAGCAATAAATGAACGCACTAAAAAGTCCGCTGGCGATGTAGCACCGCTGCTGGACAGGATTGACCGCGCCATTCTCAAGACCCTGCAACGTGACGCCTCGATTTCCAACGTGGCACTCGCCGAGAAGGTCAAGCTGAGTCCGCCTGCTTGTTTGCGGCGCGTCGAGCGTTTGAAGGAGGCGGGCGTTATCAAGGGCGTGGTAGCGTTGCTCAATGGCGACGTTCTGGACGCGGGCATGGTGGTGCTGATCGGTGTGGTGCTGGACCGCTCGACACCGGACTCATTTGCCCAATTTGAACAAGCCGCGCAGAAGGTGTCCGGCTGCATGGAGTTTCATGTGGTCACCGGCGAGTTCGATTACTTCATGCTGCTGCGCACCAAAGACAGTCAGAGTTTCAACCGCCTGCATGCCGAACAGCTGCTGTACTTGCCCGGTGTCAGACAGATCCGCTCGTTCATGGGACTGCGTCAGGTGGTGTCGACCACGCAATTACCCATTTAACCGGTTGCTCGACGTGGCCTGCTTGTACTACGCAGCGTCAAACGTTCACGTCTGATGAAGGTCAGAGTTGTTGACTGCCACACGATTGACCCTGGCGCATGATTCAATCAGTGCTATTTCCTTTTTTTACTTGCTCAAGGATTTTTATTTTGGCTGCTGGAAGCTTGCTTACCCTGCTCGACGATATTGCCACCCTGCTGGATGACGTGGCACTGGCCACCAAGAAAACCGCGGGTGTGCTGGGGGATGATCTGGCGCTCAATGCCCAGCAGGTCACCGGAGTTTCAGCCGATCGCGAACTGCCCGTTGTCTGGGCCGTGGCCAAGGGCTCGTTGCTCAACAAGGCAATCCTGGTTCCGGCGGCACTGTTGATCAGCGCCTTCGCGCCCTGGGCGATTCTTCCCTTGTTGATGATCGGCGGCGCGTTCCTATGCTTTGAAGGTTTCGAGAAAATCGCCCATAAATGGCTGCATCCCGAAACCGGCGAAGAGCATGATCAGCGCAAGCAGGCGGCCACGGATGCTTCAGTGGACATGGTGGCGTTCGAAAAGGACCGTATCAAAGGCGCGATTCGCACCGACTTCATTCTTTCGGCAGAAATCATCGTGCTGGCGCTGGGCGTAGTGTCGGCCCGACCGTTCATGGATCAGGTCGGTGTACTGGTTATTGTCGCTGTGCTGATTACCGTGGGTGTCTATGGACTGGTGGCAGGTATCGTCAAACTTGACGACCTGGGCCTGTACCTGAAAAAGACTGCAAGCTCTGCGGCGCAGAAAATCGGTAGTGCTTTGCTATGGCTTGCGCCGGTATTGATGAAGGTACTGTCGATTGTCGGTACTGCGGCCATGTTCATGGTCGGCGGCGGGATTCTGGTTCACGGTCTGCCATTTGCTCACCATTGGGTCGAAGGCGTGACCGAAGCTGCAGCCGGTGCGGTGGGCGGGCTGTCGATGGTCGTCCCGACGCTGATCGATGCGGTCGCCGGGGTTATCGCTGGCGCGGTGCTGGTGTTGGTCGTAACGCTGATTGGCAAGGTCTGGAAAGCGGCTAGGGAGTGAGTGGAGGCGGGCGCCGCGCAGGAGTTGAATATCGTGCCAATGCTCCGCGTTGGCATGCATCCCGTGACGCTCCGCGTCACAGATCTGCGCAGCAACACCCTCTCAAGGTTGGGCGCAGGGGCTTCAGAAATGCGTTCCCGCGCTGAGCGCGGGAACGAGCGTCACAACCGGATCGTGCTTAGAAGAACACCTTCACCAGCAAACTCGCGGTGTTCTGGTCGGTGTCGAACGAGCGGCTGTCCTTGATGCCGTATTTGTTGGTCCAGTAATCGTATTCGATACCGACGTACAGCTGACGCTCAGGGTAATTCAGTGCCTTGCCCAGGTCATATTTGATCTGCGGGTTGAAGTGCAGGTTGGAGTGGTAAGTACCACGCGACGTCTTGTCGTTGTCCACTACCCAGTCCATGAAACCGTCGATCAGCACATCCGATTTGCCCATGGGGATGGTGTAGGACCACACCGGGGTAATCTGCCATACGCCATCGCCCGGACGGTTGCCTTCGGTCTGGCGCTGGTAGAAGTTCAGCTGGAAGTAGTCGAAACCCGGGATCTTCAAATCGAACGCCGGGCCGATCAGGTAAGACTCGTTATCGCCTTCGCCAAATTCGTAAGTTGCCGCAATCAGCACATCGCTGATCGGGCCGAACTCGAACTTCTGGCCAAATATCTTGCCCAGCGACAAGCGTGGCGAGAACTCACCGTAATAGGTGTTATCGCCAGCCGTTGCGTCTCCCTTGCCGTTGTAGAAGATCTTGTCGACGAAGAAGAAGTTGTCGCCGTACTTCCAGCTGTCAGCATGTTCAAAGGTGAACGTCTGCTGGTTTGCCGGGTTGACGGCAAAGTCTCGTCCATTGAGATAGGTCAGGCTATTGCTCTGCCACTGGAAGATATCCCCGGCCATGGCTGGCGCAGCGGCCAGCAGACTGCTGGCCAGTAACACGCTGGAAAACGTACGGTTCATGCGGTGAGTCCCTTGAAGTAGATCGTGATTTTTTCAGACTGGCGTTCTCTAAATGACGCCTTGTCTGTGGTTGCAGTAATTTGTCTGTCTGGTCAGCTTTGTGTTGTTAGCAAGAGCTGCGCCAAACAGCGAAAAAAGTTGAAGTAATCCCCAAACCGGCATCAACGTGTCGGTTTCAAGTCATTTTTCCGGGTCGACAGAGTCCTGACCGTACAGTCAGCTAGTTGGCTGTTCGGTCAAAGTCAGCGTACAAGGAGCGGTTGTCCGGTTTTGCAGCGGCGGCGGAGAATACTGACTTGCGTTGTCTGGCTCAAGTGCTCCAGCGCAGGGCGTCTGGAGCGAAAGTGGGGCGAGTGCGCCCCTTTTCAGGGGCGCTTGGTTAGCGAGGGGCTCAATTAGTGCGTGCGCCTTGATCGACCCAGGCACCGACCAGTTCGCGTTCCTGCTGAGTCATCTGGGTGATGTTGCCCAATGGCATGATCGGCGAGGTGACGGCCTGCGCCTTGATGCGCGGGGCCTGCTGCTGAATCTGTTCTGGCGTATCGAACATCACTCCCGCAGGCGCAACGCTGAACAACTGACTGGTAGGCGTGGCCGAATGGCACACCGTGCAACGATGCTGAATCACTTCATGCACTTTGGCGAAGTCCGCGCCGGTACTGGCAGGCTTGGCCTCGACCGGCGCGGTGACCGGCTCCGGAGGTTTCTCGTCGGCCCGATGACCGCCAACTGCGGTGCCGGGCAGCGGTTGGTAGACGATTTTCGCGGGAGGTTGCGCAGGGCCGGTGACGTACGCCAGGCAGAGCATGCCCAGCGCAGCGACCGGCAGGGTCCAGGCGAATCGATGGCTGTCATGTCTTGTATTGAAATAGTGGCGCACCAGGACCGCCAGCAGTGCGATGCCCGCCAGAATCAGCCAGTTGTACTCACTGCCGTATGTGCTCGGAAAGTGGTTGCTGATCATGATGAACAGCACGGGCAGGGTGAAGTAGTTATTGTGACGCGAGCGCAGCAGGCCCTTGGCGGGCAGGCTTGGGTCAGGCGTGCGGTTCTCGGCAATTGCCGCCACCAAGGCGCGCTGGGCTGGCATGATGATGCGGAACACGTTGCCGACCATGATGGTGCCCATGATCGCGCCCACATGCAGATAGGCACCGCGACCGCTGAACACTTTGCTGAACCCGTACGCCGCGGCCACCAGCAGCAGGAACAGAATCAGGCCCAGCAGTGCAGGGCGCTTGCCCAGTGGCGAGTCGCACAAAAAACTGTAGATGAACCAGCCGACAAACAAGGAACCCAGACCAATGTGCACGCCTTCGGCACCACTGAGGCTGCTGCCCGGCGCCAACAGGTACAACGTCGGATTGGCGTAGAACACCACGCACAACAGGGCCACGCCCGACAGCCAGGTTGAATACGCTTCCCATTTGAACCAGTGCAGATTCTCCGGCATGGTCGGCGGCGCGAGCTTGTACTTCTCCAGGTGATAAATGCCACCGCCGTGGATCGCCCATAAATCACCGGACAACCCTTCACGCGGGTTGCTGCGGTTGAGGTTGTTCTCCAGCCAGACAAAGTAGAACGATGCGCCGATCCAGGCCACGCCCACAATCATGTGAATCCAGCGTACGCCCAGATTCAGCCATTCCATCATATGTGCCAGCACGGTTTTTACCCTTCCAGTGGGTTGGGATCGAGAACCAGCAACTGGCTCTCGGCAAAGTAATGCTCGTCGCAGTTGTTGCCTTCGCCACTGCGATCAACCACCAGGAAGTCATCCCGCTTTTCGATCGTCAGCACCGGATGGTGCCAGACGCCGCGATGGTAATTGACACCCTGCCTGCCGTTCGACACGAAGGCGCGGGTCAGCTCTGATTCAGGCGCATCGCCAACCGGCGCGACCACGATCAGAAAGGGGTTGCCGAGCAGCGGGATGAAGGCCTGGCTGCCCTGCGGGTGACGCTCCAGCATGCCAATGGTCAACGGCATCGGCAGCGCTTCGGCGCGGAATATGCTGATGATCGCCTTGTCATCCGGTTGCGCGGTCTGCACTTCAGCCAGACGATGAAAGCGCATGGTCGAGCCGTTATTGATCATGAAATGATCGCTGCCATCGGTTTCGATCACATCACCGAATGGCGCAAAAGCTTCCTTGGTCAGTGGCTCGATTATCAATTTGCGCATGCGGATTCTTCTTCAATGGCTTCAGGGTTTATCGCACTTGGCGCGCCTGGAATACGGTTCTCGCCTGCTTCTGCCCGAAGGGCGTGGGAGCGAACTTGTTCGCGAAAGGGCCGGTACACCCCCTGAAGATGTACCGTTTGGAACAAAGCCTTCGCGAACAAGTTCGCTCCTACAGCCTTCGGCCAGAATCCAAATCAGGCCTGTGTATGATGCGGAGCGTGGGAACGAGAGTTCACACGTTGTTACCTGGACACCTTGCCCAGCACTCGCAGGCGGCTCACGCCCCCGTCCGGAAATACGTTCAGGCGGATATGGGTGATCGGGCCGATGGCGCTGATCTGCTCGGCGAACTCGTGTTCGGCGTGCATGGTCAGCTTCTGGCTTGGTAGCAGTTCGCGCCAGAACAGGCTCTGGGTTTCGATCTGGCTGTCGGTACCGCCCTTGACGAAAGCACCCTGGATCGAGCAGCTGTCCGGGTAATTGCCCTTGAAGTGCAGAGTGTCGACAATGACTTTCTCGACTTCGCCCTTGTGCCCCAGCGCCACAATGACCCAGTCGTTGCCCGGTGTGCGACGGCGGGCGGTTTCCCAACCGTCGCCCATGTTCACGCCACGGCCGGGGTTGAGGATGTTGCTCATGCTGCCGTAGTGCTCGTCCGAGCATGCAATCGACCGGCCACCGTTGAGTGCCGCCACCAGATCGATCTGCTCGTCCTCGCTGACTTTCGACCAGTCGCGATGCGGCACGCCGTAGACCCGCAGGCGCGCTACGCCGCCGTCCGGGTAGATATTGAAGCGCAGGTGGCTGAACGCCTGATCGTTGGTGATCTCGTGGTAATGATGGCTGTTGCCTTGCAGCTCCACAGACGGCAGCACTTCGGTCCAGGCGGTGTTTTCATCGGGTTCGCCAGAGGCCAGAAAGCACGCTTCCAGCGAAGCGGAAGGCGGAAAGTTGCCGGTGAAAAACGAGGTATCAATGTCTACACCCTTGATGGTGCCAGCTACACCGAGGCGGATCACTGCGCTGTCGTATCCTTCGAAACGCTTGCGGCGCGACTCCCAGCCGTCCATCCACTTGCCGTTGTCGTCGAACACGCCTTCTTTCCAGACCGCCGGGGTCGGCTGGAACAACCGGTTGGCATCTGCGAACCAGTCATCGGTGACCGAAAGGATTTTGGTGCCCAGGCGCGCGTCGGCCAGGTTCACGAACTTCTCGAACGGTGCGGCGTAAACTTTCATGCTTCTTGTCTGCCTTCTGAACAGGTTGATAACGGCGACGCTCAAAGCGCCTGTAGACGAAACAGTGCGATCTTGTTGATCTCGGCCAAGGCGCAAGCGAACTCGGCCTCGGGCGAGTGATGGATGCGTTGCTCGAACGCCGCCAGGATTTTATGTCTGTCGCTGCCCTTGACCGCCATGATGAACGGAAAGCCGAAACGTGCCTTGTAAGCCTCGTTCAACTCGGTAAAACGCTGAAACTCTTCAGGCGTGCAGTGGTGGATACCGGCGCCTGCCTGTTCATCGGTACTGGCCTGAGTCAGCTCACCCTGGATAGCCGCCTTGCCGGCCAGGTCCGGGTGGGCATTGATCAGCGCCAGCTGTTGCGCGTGAGGGGCACCGAGCAATAGTTTGCTCATGCGGGCGTGCAGGGCCTCGACCTTATCCAGTTCGGGGCCTGCACCCTCGTCGAAAGCCTGCTGCGCGATCCACGGTGAGTGTTCGTAGATATCGGCAAAGGCTGCGATGAATGCGTCCCGGCCCAGGCTTGAAGGTGTCAGTGTTTTAAACGTGCTCATTGCTCGGCCTTGCCGGTAAACGGATGTTCAGTGTGCCAGTGCCTGGCGATATCGACACGTCGGGTGAACCACACCTGCTCATGGCCTTTGACGTACTCAATGAAACGCTTGAGCGCGGCCAGCCGGGCAGGGCGACCGATCAGGCGGCAATGCAGACCGATGGAAAGCATCTTCGGCGCGTCTTCGCCTTCGGCATACAGCACGTCGAACGCGTCCTTGAGGTATTGAAAGAATTGCTCGCCATTGTTGAAGCCCTGCACCTGGGTGAAGCGCATGTCGTTGGTGTCCAGCGTGTAGGGGATGACCAGATGCGGCTTGCCGGTGGGGTTGTTCGGCTCCCAGTACGGCAGGTCGTCGTCGTAGGTGTCGCAATCATAGAGAAAACCGCCTTCCTCCATCACCAGTCGCCGCGTATTGGGCCCGGTGCGCCCGGTGTACCAGCCCAGCGGCCGTTCGCCACTGATCTCGGTGAGGATCTGAATAGCCTGGCGCATGTGTTCACGCTCGTCGGCTTCTTCCATGTTCTGATAGTCGATCCAGCGATAACCGTGGCTGCAGATTTCGTGACCGTCGGCGACCATGGCGCGGATCACCTCGGGATGACGCTGCGCGGCCATGGCTACGGCGAAGATGGTCAGGGGAATATCGAACTGCTTGAACAGCCTGAGAATGCGCCAGACACCTGCGCGGCTGCCATATTCATACAGCGATTCCATGCTCATATTGCGCTGGCCCTGCAATGGCTGCGCAGCAACCATCTCGGACAGAAAGGCTTCTGATTCCTTGTCACCGTGCAGAATATTGCGCTCGCCACCTTCCTCGTAATTCAGCACGAATGACAAGGCAATGCGCGCGTTGCCCGGCCAGCGTGGATGAGGCGGGTTGTTGCCGTAACCGATCAGGTCGCGTGGGTAGTCAGCGCTCACTGCAAGCTTCCTTTTGTGCGTTATGTGCGTTAAGCCAGGTGCGGTGCGAATGGCAGACAAGGCACTGCAATGCGCAGATTGTATACAATTTTATTTTCGGCTTGTAACCCTGTAGGTTTCGTTACCGATTTGTGCCGGTTCAAATAAAGCAAGCAAGAAACCTGCCTGAGTGGTCAGCTAATCGAAAAAAATCTGATATTTTTCCTTTGCTTCCTTTCTTTTCAGGTAATTCGACGATTGGCGAGCAGCACAGGCGTCAGCTGCAATCCACTGAAGATTTTATTGTGTACAGGTTTTTGCGAAAGTGTCTTAATCGGTCGCAATCGCACCATGCAGAGCACTTCATTGGTGCACTGTTTCACCATCGCCGGATGTGAGGAGTGAAGTTTTGGGGAAATTGACCACACACGTGCTGGACGCTGCCCACGGTTGCCCAGGCAGTGCCATCCGCGTTGAATTGTATCGGGTCGAAGGCCAGCAGCTTCTGCACGTTGTCAGCGCTGTCACCAACAGCGACGGACGTTGCGATGCGCCCCTGTTGCAGGGAGACACTTATCAGTCCGGGGTTTATCAACTGCACTTTCAGGCTGGCGATTATTACCGTGCGCGAGGCGTGGTATTGAATGAACCGGCCTTTCTCGATGAAGTGGTGCTGCGCTTTGGCATTGATGCAGGTCAGGAACACTTTCATGTACCGCTGTTAATCTCGCCGTACAGCTACTCGACGTATCGGGGCAGCTAAGTGCCTCTTGCCCGCCCCACACTGCGGGCCTTTTTTTGCGCGCGTTTCCGGTTTTGCCCTGTGTACAATGCGCCAGTCCCAACGCCGTAATCCATCTGCGCACGAGTGCCCATGAACGACCAGTCCCTGCCTCTCAAGAAACAGCCGCGCGGCACGACCAGCGCCAGCCGCAGCGTTACTCAGGACGATGTCGTTTACGAGCATATTTTCGATGCCATTCTGGAGCAGCGGCTGGCGCCGGGCACCAAATTGAGTGAAGAGGCGCTGGGCGAGATCTTTGGTGTCAGCCGCACCATCATTCGTCGCGCTCTATCGCGGTTGGGGCATGAAGGTGTGGTGCTGTTACGCCCTAATCGTGGCGCGGTGGTCGCCAGCCCCAGCGTCGAAGAGGCGCGCCAGGTATTTTTTGCCCGGCGCATGGTCGAGAAGGCAATCACTGAACTGGCAGTCGCGCACGCCACTGCCGAGCAACTGGCCGAACTGCGTCAGATGGTCAGCGACGAGCGCGACAGCTTTGCCCGCGGTGATCGAGGTGCAGGCATCCGTCTCTCTGGCGAATTCCATCTGCAACTGGCCGTAGCCGCCAGAAACGCGCCGCTGATCAGCTTCCAGCGCAGCCTGGTATCGCAGACTTCATTGATCATTGCCCAGTACGAAACCGGCAACCGCACACATTGTTCCTATGACGAACACACTCAGCTGATCGACGCTATCGAAGCGCGCGATGCGCCGCTCGCCGTCGAGTTGATGATGCATCACATGGACCACATTGACGGCAAGCTCAACCTCGACCAGGACAGTGCCTCGGACGATTTGCATGCGGTGTTCTCGCACGTCATGGGTCGGAAAAAGACCGGGCGTTGAGGCTGGATGAACAATTATCGTGCGACGCTCTGCGTCGCATGCCGTTCCGGACGCTCCGCGTCCTCTTGCGACGCAGAGCGTCGAGACCCGCATTCCCACGCGG
>NZ_JAWHPJ010000049.1:0-531 GCF_032587815.1 Pseudomonas syringae group sp. 26L6 | reverse complement strand
TTCCGATCTTTTTTTTTGATTGTTAAGTGTTATTTTATTTTTGATTGTTAAATAATTTTAGATTAGAAATGTTATTATAGAAAAAGTGGTTAAAAAAGAAGATAAATTATTGGGATTTGTTTAAAGGATTTTGATTATGAGAAAATGATTATTGAAGAGATTGTTAATATTTTTTTAATTATTA
This sequence comes from Pseudomonas syringae group sp. 26L6, assembly GCF_032587815.1. Lineage (NCBI taxonomy): Bacteria > Pseudomonadati > Pseudomonadota > Gammaproteobacteria > Pseudomonadales > Pseudomonadaceae > Pseudomonas > Pseudomonas syringae group sp. 26L6. Next base: position 347 of record NZ_JAWHPJ010000049.1, on the reverse strand, counting down.
TGATTAGAATTATGTAAGAATTATTGTAAAGTAAATTTTATGTGGTAATTTAGTAATTTAATTTAGTTAAGTTGTTGAATTATTGTATGAAGTTTATTTTGTAATGGTTTTTGTATGATTTTGGTTATAGTAGTTAAAAGAGTATTGATAATTTTTTTAATATTTTTTTTGTTTATTGAGATTTTTTAAATATTTATAAAGATTGTTATTTTATATTTTTTGTTAATTTTTTAAGTTATTATTTTAATATTATAGTTAGAGGTGAATATAAATTTTAATTTTTAGGTGATTAATTGGATGATTAGTAAGAAGGTGATTTAGTTATTGTTTGTGATATTGATGTGTTG
>NZ_JAWHPJ010000048.1:0-25990 GCF_032587815.1 Pseudomonas syringae group sp. 26L6 | reverse complement strand
TCGTGCGCTGGCAGACCTTCACCTACGACTGCGAAAACCGCCTGGTCAAAACCGAAACCATGGCTGACACGCAGGTGGAAAGCACCAGCAGTTACCAGTACGACAGTCTGGGCCGACGCGTTGCCAAACAGTCCGAGATCAAAGGCCACACCGACCACAAGCGCTTCCTCTGGCAAGGCCTGCGCATGCTGCGCGAAGAAAGCCCCGGCCAGAGCAGCTTGTACCTCTACGAGCCCGGCAGCTATGCACCGCTGGCCCGTGTTGATGAGAAAGAAGGCGAGTTAGAAAACAAGGTCTACTACTTCCACACCGACCAGATCGGCACACCGCTGGAAATGACCGACGCCGAAGGTCAGATCGTCTGGCAGGCGAAGTACCGGGCGTGGGGTGCGGTTGAGAAGCTGGTGGTGAACGAGGTTGAGCAGAACCTGAGGTTTCAGGGGCAGTATTTTGATGCCGAGACGGGGCTGCACTACAACACGTTTCGGTATTATGACCCGGAGATTGGGCGGTTTATAACGCAGGATCCGATTGGGTTGGCTGGAGGGTATAACCTGTACCAGTACAATCTAAATCCAATTCGCTGGATTGACGTGACGGGTCTAGCCGGATGTACCTTGATAAAAGCAGATGCCGTTGATCACGACTACCTTTTAAGGTTAAAACGCTCCGAATATCCCGAAACCTTTGGTCACATACAAGACGCAATCAATGGCGGGCAGCCGTACATAGTTACCATCCAGAGAGATGCAGCAAAATTAAATAGAAAGACAAGCCTCAAAGACGTTAAAACAATGAAGTTAAAAGATCGCGACGAATGGCCTATGGCCATGTTTAAAGAGGGAGGGAGCGGTGCAAGTGTTAGACACATCGGTCCTAGTGACAATCGAGGAGCAGGATCTAGTATTGGTAATGTGCTTTCAGGCCTTCCAAATGGAACTAAAATTAAAGTAGAGGTTTTCTAATGGCAAATTCTAATCAAGTAGTAGATTTACTCATATCTCATAGCCAAATTCAAATTCGGTCACGTGCCTATGACGAAGCTTCGAGCCAATGGGGTAAGCTAAATATTGATCAAGGCGCTGTAATACATAAAGACTACGTAATATTTGACCCCCTACCAGATGACGCATTTGGTGCAAATATAAGCTTGACTCTAGACACAAAATTTAATTTGGACACACAAACTCAACGCTGCATAGTAGTCCCCTTTTTTGTTTCAAAAAGAAACGAATTAGAGGTTGCCTCAGCTGCTGAAAAAGCCAAAATCGTTCTGGATGTCGAAGAGCGCCAATATGCTCTTTACTATGAAATTTGTGAAGGTGATGAAATTTTTTATAAGTTCACGTTTGTGCCTTCCGATGATGAGCTTGATGCAAAATATCTTATGGATGATCCATGGGGTGGGGTAAAGGGACAGTCACTGGTTAAGGGCGTTGCTTAGTCTCCAAGCTATTGGTTTTCATTTTCTGCCATGATGCCGTCAAAATTTTCTGAACTATATAGCTCTTTAAAATCTTGGTCGAAAAAGGGGGCTGTCAACTTTGTGCCAGCCCTTCTTTTTTCAATCGGCAGTCTGCTGGCAAAGCTAAACGACGACGTGCGTCAGGACTATGCATACGACAACGGTGACCGACTGCTATCGATCAAACGTAAGCCGACGGACTTAGGCTGAAAACTAGGCGTCACCGCTGAAAAGATCGACTTCGCCTACGACCTGCTCGGCCGCCTCGTCAAAGAAACTAAGCCTCAGGGCGCGCTGGCCTACGAGTACGACCCGCTCAGCAACCTGACCACACTGACCCTTCCTACCGGCCAGCACCTGAACCACTTGTATTACGGCAGCGGTCACCTGCACCAGTTGAACCTGGATGGCCAGTTGATCAGCGATATGGAGCGCGACGACCTGCACCGTGAGGTCTACCGCACCCAGGGCAAACTCACCAGCTGCTTCGGCTACGACAGCATGGGCCGCAAGGCTTGGCAGTACGCCACAACCCTGCCCGCGGAAAAGCTATCGCAGATCCAGAACCCGCTCATAAAGCCAGAGCGTTACGTCGAACACGCCTACAACCCCATTCACCGCCGCTACGAATACGACCCGGCCGGAGAACTGAGCCGCACCCTCGACAAGCTTCGCGGCGAAACCCAGTACGAATACGAAGCCAACGGTCAGCTGCTGGCACGCAACACCGGTAGAGTCGTTGACGGCGAAGAATTCCGCTACGACGCCGCGGCCAACCGCCTGAACTTCAACACCAGCCGCTTCGACCACGTCAAAGACAACCGCCTCAAACAGTGGGCGAACCACGAATACAAATACGACGCGTGGGGCAACCTGATCGAAAAAGCCGTCGGCATCGTGCGCTGGCAGACCTTCACCTACGACTGCGAAAACCGCCTGGTCAAAACCGAGACCATGGCTGACACGCAGGTGGAAAGCACCAGTAGCTACCAGTACGACAGCCTGGGCCGAAGAGTCGCCAAACAATCCGAGATCAAAGGCCAGACCGCCCACAAACGCTTCCTCTGGCAAGGCTTGCGCATGCTGCGCGAAGAAAGCCCGGGACAGAGCAGCCTGTATATCTACGAGCCCGGCAGCTATGCGCCGCTGGCGCGCGTGGATGAAAAAGAAGGCGAGGTAGAGAACAAGGTTTACTATTTCCACACCGACCAGATCGGCACACCGCTGGAGATGACCGACGCCGAAGGGCAGATCGTCTGGCAGGCGAAGTACCGGGCGTGGGGTGCGGTTGAGAAGCTGGTGGTGAACGAGGTTGAGCAGAACCTGCGGTTTCAGGGGCAGTATTTTGATGTCGAGACGGGGCTGCACTACAACACGTTTCGGTATTATGACCCGGAGATTGGGCGGTTTATAACGCAGGATCCGATTGGGTTGTTGGGTGGGGATAATTTATATATCTACGCATCTAACCCTAATGTTTGGGTTGATCCATGGGGGTTATGTGGTGATAACGTCAAGTGGGGTAATCACCTAAGGAAAATTGGTGGTGGCGCCGCACCTGCGGGTATGCGCAACCCTCATGCGCATCATATAGTATTTAAAGAGGGCCGCGGCAAGCTGATGAAGGCTTATCTTTCGAAAAGTAAAGCAATCCTAGAAAAGCACGATATAGATTGGTACAAAGGCAAAGAAAATCTAATCTGGGCGCCAAATAAAGGCCACACTACAGCAAATGCTAAAAAAGTATACGACGCTTTAGAAAATGCTGACGCAGGTGGACTGGGCACTAGATCTGACGTTGTATCTGCTCTTAGAAAAATGGGTCAGCATTTTGCCGACGAAACGATTGATCTTCTACCGTAGAGTATATTTATGAATAAGCCAGGTATTGACGCATTAAAAGAAAATATCAGGATAGCCGTTGATAAAATCATTGATCAGATCTTATCTGAGTTCCCTAAAGACCAAATATGCGCGTTTGCTCTTTATTCCGATTCTGATGCAAGAACGTTAGCACCTTCGTTTAACCTGAAAGCTCATTTAAATAGTATGCAGGCTGAGGATCCGGAAGATAAGGCCTATTATAAATGGTCACCAGCTGAGTGGAGTCATGAGTTTTATCGTGCTGATTTCTTTGACGACGTATCAAAAGAACTAGAAAATCTTAGTGAGTCCGTTGGAGAGGGCGAAAGCTTTGAGCGCTATAGGAAAGAAGTTTTCGAAAGCTGCGTAACTATTCTTAAAGAATTCAAGCATAGATTTAATGATTCAATATTTGTTTTTGCTGTTACTGACTTCGACGACATATCCCTAGAAACCTCTTGGATTAGATCTTTAAACCCAACAAGTGAGGCAGTTGAATTCGAAGAGTGGAGAGCAACCGTTTAAGCGGAGAATCCAAAAAATATGACTGAATAACAGATTAACTTTTGCATTTATTTTGCTCTTTAAAAGTTATATATTTCAAAGTGGCTGCGCACCATAACGCAGCCACTTTTTCATCAACTACCAAATATTTTCTTTGAGCAGGTCGCCCGCAAAATTTTTTACAACCTATTTAAAGATATACTTTATTTTACTGATGCTGTTGGATGTCTTCTTTTGAAAAAAGATGGCTCAGGCAGTGGGCTGTTTTTTGCACACAGCGTGATTAATTGTTAGGTAGTAGTGAGTGGGTACTATCCGGCTAGGCGAGTATGTCGGATTACTGCTTTTTAAAAACTTGGTGGTTTTACAGTTGAGCTCGGTTGCCGCTTCTTAAAGAACGAGGTCAGAAGCTTTAAGAAGCGGTGTCTGGGCGAGCCTGCGCTACATGTCTCTTGTTGTAGGCCAACTGATCAGCGACGTGGAGCGCGACGACCTGCATCGCGAGGTCTACCGCACCCAGGGCAAACTCACGAGCTGCTTCGGCTACGACAGCATGGTCCGCAAGGCCTGGCAGTACGCCACAACCCTGCCTGCAGAAAAACTGTCGCAGATCCAGAACCCGCTCATAAAGCCCGAGCGCTACGTCGAACACGCCTACAACCCGATTCACCGCCGCTACGAATACGACCCGGCCGGCGAACTGAGCCGCACCCTCGACAAACTGTGTGGCGAAACCCAGTACGAATACGAAGCCAACGGCCAGTTGCTGGCGCGCAACACCGGCCGAGTAGTCGACGGCGAAGAATTCCGCTACGACGCCGCGGCCAACCGTCTGAACTTCAACACCAGTCGTTTCGACCACGTCAAAGACAACCGCCTCAAACAGTGGGCGAACCACGAATACAAATACGACGCCTGGGGCAACCTGATCGAAAAAGTTGTCGGCATCGTGCGCTGGCAGACCTTCACCTACGACTGCGAAAACCGCCTGGTCAAAACCGAAACCATGGCTGACACCCAAGTGGAAAGCACCAGCAGTTATCAATACAACAGTCTGGGCAGGCGAGTCGCCAAAGGGTCCGAAATCAAAGGCTAGACCGGCCACAAACGCTTCCTCTGGCAAGGCTTGCGCATGCTGCGTGAGAAAAGTCCGGGACAAAGCAGGCCTGTACCTCTATGCGTATGCGCCACTGGCGCGTGTTGACGAGAAAGAAGGCGAGGTAGGGAACAGGGTTTACTACTTCCACACCGACCAGATCGGTACACCGCTGGAAATGACCGATGCCGAAGGGCAGATCGTCTGGCAGGCGAAGTACCGGGCCTGGGGGGCGGTTGAGAAGCTGGTGGTGAACGAGGTTGAGCAGAACCTGCGGTTTCAGGGGCAGTATTTTGATGTCGAGACGGGGCTGCATTACAACACGTTTCGGTACTATGACCCGGAGATTGGGCGGTTTATAACGCAGGATCCGATTGGGTTGTTGGGTGGGTTTAATCTTTATGGATATACTTTAAACCCACTTTCTGACATTGATCCATGGGGGCTATGCGACACAAAAGGTATGGGCGTGAGCAAATCAGGACATCACGTCCCCGCTGTACGCAAATCTGTAGGGCGCCCATTTGCGGTTGCACGATCCGATAAAACGAGGCCAATGCTCTTTCCTAGGGGTGAAAACCCCGAACACTCACACTGGTTGTTACACGAAGCAGAGCGAGCACATGTTGGCCCAAGGCAAGGGAGCTTTCCGGGCTCGGATGACGAGCTTTTTAATGCTTACAGAAATGCGTACCAGAACATGGATCACATAAAGGTTGATGTGGTATCGCCGCATGGGACACATGTACTTGGTGAAAACGTCACACCAAGAGCAGCAGTTGACCTTATTGAAAACTGGCTAAAAGAAAGTGGATTGAGATAATGAATATAGAAAACTTGGAAGATTTTTCAGCCACAGTTAAAAAAGCTGATTTTTTTGATTTTTTGCTAGCTGTCGACGATTGGGATTCACTACTAGACTGCCGAGATGAAGACGAATTTGATGCATCATGGGTAAAGCATAACGAGCAGATGGCTTCGGCGAGCTACGGCGTTCAAACTGATGAAACTTAGGGAGTATGCTTTTAAAACAGCTCTGCGTATTACAAAAAACTCTGAAGCTGCTGGATATATTTCAGATGATATTGGGTTGCTGGCGGAAGCAATGTCTAAAAAATTAATGACTACGTGGTTGAACGGCTTATTGAACTCGTATCTTTCTGGAAGCTTTCCTCATTAAAATTTCTAGTTGAGGGATAGTAGCGAGGAAAAAATTGAAGAACAGCAAATCAGACCTGCCATGCTTGTCAAGCTTCATTGATTTTTGTCACTGCCTGTGCAGCCCATTAAAAGCTTTTGCGATTGCGGTCATCCAGTTCTAGAAATTGAGCTCTTCGACGGGGACCTTCAAGAAACGTCAAAACTCGTACGTGGTGTGTTAAAAATAATTTATGAAGAACAAGTGCCAGCAAAATTTTATGAAATACCTTATGGTGAACACTATACGACCTACAAGCACCTTGAAAAATGTGAGGTGACTGCTGATCTCGTCAGTAGTATTCTTGATGTTGCGGGTGAAGAGTTTGAGCGACAACGTAGTAGTCAAATCCAAGAGGGATACTGGGTGATAAACGCCACTGCAATCATTGAAGCAACGAAGGCAGCGTTCGCAGGAAGAGATATTTACTTCTCACCTTTTCAACTGCCGCCTGGCCTGGAGATTCGTAGTGAGTGGCAAAATTTTGGAATCGCTTCATCAATAACGCCCTCATTCCCTCTTGCCTGGCAAACATTTTCTGATGAGTTACCGTGGGTAACGTCATTACTGGACAAGTGTTTGCTTGGCACGGCTATTCTGGTCGGCTCATCCATAGAGCTGTTATATATATTTCATGATAATAATGGCCTCTACTATTACATAGGAGGCGAGCCGTTGAGCAGGTCTGACAATGCGTTGATCTTTGGAGGGCGCATAGCGGATTTTTATTACACTATTCATAACGGCTTCACTTTTTACCCTGCTCAATCGATGGGCCCACAAAAAATAGAGGATTGTGTATTTGTCTCTGATTTGATAGACGAGCACGACACTGATTTCGCGGCAAAATGGCTGGCAGTATTTTCAAATGGCGGCGGTGACTATCTTGCTGTAGATACAATTAATGCAGCTAATGACAACGGCTTGATATGGTGGCATGAGCAGCCGCTGGAGCCTGAATCAGGTGTGGTTTTTTTCGAAATAATGGATACGTGGATGTCTATATTTCTTGAAGATACCAAACAGCGTGGTGTCATATTTGAAACATGACTTTTTCATCTCAAGCTAGTAATTTTAGTTATACCTAAGCTGGCACAATAAGCTTTCCGCCTTGAAAATCCGAGTTAATCATATGATCGAGCCACAACCCATCGCAATAAAAAAGGGACTTTACGGGTCTTTCTTCCTGATTGCCTTATTTGGCACAATGTCGACGTTTAAATCGGATTTTTTCTGGCTGGTATGCCTCGGCCTCTTTACCCTGCTCATGAGAGCAATATATTTGATTTACCTGAGCGAAAGCTTCACTGCAATCGCAGTTCATTCTTTCACAGGCCTTTTCTCTTCATTTCTACTCATGAATACAAGCGTTATTTATCTTATAGCAAAATCTGAATACGGCGCTTCAACGACAGATGCTTTATCGTGGGCGATGATTCCGGCCTTACTGATGCTCGTTTCATTTTTATTTATTTACTTTACAAAATCGAGATCAGGTCAGCTGTCTTTTGAGACCAGGGATAACAAGGTATATATGGTGCACGGTTATGTCAGCACGAGAAACGGAAACTTACTGAGCGGAGGCGTCATTGTGGCCGGAATCGCTGCAATGATCGTGTGGCATATAGAACTGATCATTATGGTCAGTATCTGGATAGCACTGAGCAATCTTTACCTTCTTTACTGGAACAGGGACGCCATCCGAATACTGAAAAAAATCCTGGCGCTGGAAAAGAAGCGCAATCGGTCTTACACGTTCGAGTACGTCGAACAGCTTCGTGAAGCACGCAGTCGCTGGTGGTTAGGTAGGTTTTTGAAATGGGTAATATCGCTCAGCAAATGAAGCCAGGTAGCAGACCATCAGCGAAGAAGACAACTAACCGCCGAACCCAACCAAGGAAGAAAAATGGGTAAACAATCTCGCAGCAAGCGGGCCTCGCCAGAGCCAATGGTGATTTACCGCAGTCACGTTGCCGCTTTCCGCTCTCGTTATCTGCTGTCCTTTCTGACTCCGATCTTCATGGGCATATTTTCCCTCGCCATTACCGCAGGCACGGTGGTCGAGGCGTACTTTCCAAATGAGCCGGAGAGAACCGGCCAGTCGATGATGCTCATGATGGGCGTATCACTGGTTTTGAGTTTCGGCGGCATCATGATGAGTCGCGGGCATGCCTGTGGAATGTGGATATTGGCGGCCATTCTGGTGAGCTGCTTTTTCGCGGTGCTGCCCACTGCCCCTGCGCACTGGCGGCGTTTTGAATTGATGTTTTACATGCTGGGGCTGCTTTTCCCGTTGCTGGGCCTTTTATCGCTCAACAGCGAGCGCGGCCGGGAGCTGCGCATGCAATGGAGGATTATTCGATCCGAACGCAAGGAGACGCGTCAGGAGATGCGGCGGCGCAGGGATCTCGAGGTGCATCGTGAAAGCCTGCGCAAGAGAAAGGCACTGCGCAAGTAGCCCAGGCTCAACGAGGACTTTCTCGCGCCCAACAAAAAACCCGCCGAAGCGGGTTTTTCCAAGACCATCCCGACTCCCTGTCGGCTGCCTCCGAGGCGATGGTCGATCATCCTTGATCCTGGTGAACTCCTGTTCACCACTTGATGGATCCAATCTTACGGAGGACGGACCAGGTCGGAAATGGCCAAACCCCTCCACCGCGTGTAAGCCTTTCGCTATACCTCGGCGAAGCACAACCTTACCTTTCAATGAGCGTGCGGGTTCGCTATGGATAAATCACCTGCTGGCTTTATCACTGCCCCTCGACCAGCAGCAATTCCCCATCCCTATACCGCACCTCCTTCCCCACCCACGCCATATCAACATTCGGCAGCACCGCCGAAGGCTTGCGCAGTTCGCGCAGCAACGTGGACCCGTGGGAAAGACGCCCGCCCATGCGCGCGATCACGGCGCGTGCGTTCTGGTAGTGCGCGTGGCGTCCGGGGTCGAGGGTGTCTTCCAGCAGGATGTCCTCGCCCAGAATGCCTTGCACCTGCCCCGGATAGATCATAAAGCCAGTAGCCTGCTCGGTGCCTTCTCGACCGTCCTGCCAGAAACTGCCTGCGCGGCTGCGAATGTCTGGATGAGGCGCAAACCAGTGTGCCCTGTCGGCGCTGGGCATGGCGTGATGCAGCCGGAAGAACAGGCGCATCAGGTTGTCGCGATACCACTCGCGCACTTGCAGGTAGTAGCCGCGCATGCCCGGCAGGCCTGCGCGGTGAGCGACGCGAATGATACCCGGCCAGGTCGGAAACGCCTGTAAAGGCAGGTCAGCGGCTGCCGGGCGCGGGGTCGCAGGGTCGGTTTCCCAGGGCAGACGGTGCGGGCAGTGTTCAAGGTTGTCGTAAGCGGTTGGCGGACGTCCCAGCAGATCACCGCCGCTGCTGGCCAGCGAGGTGGCGATGCACAGGTTACCTTGCACGACGAACACGTAGAAACGCGTGAACCAGTCAGCCAATTGCTGGCCGTCAGCCCCTTGGGCCGTCAAGGCATGCAGCTCTCGGTCGAAACGGTGCAGTTGCTTTTCCAGGGTCAGCAGGTGGCCGCGCGCGATACGCTGCATGCGCAGGAATACCGGTAACGAGCGCAGCAAACGCAGAGGTCGCCAAGGCAGATGCGGTGCTGCGCCGCCGACTTCATCGGCGTAACTGCTGGAGGCGACGCCCCAATCAGCCAGACGTGCGAGAAACAGGTCATTGTTGATGTAGGACGCTGCGCCAAACAGTACGGTGAACGGCTCGTTGTCCTGCAAGATGCGTGAATCCCAACGCGCCATGATCGCCGGGATGCTGCCTGCGGCGCGGCGTTGTGCGTACTCGACCAGCCTGCTGGGCTGCGGCGGCAGGATCTCGGCGATGTTGGCCGCTGTCAGGTGACGGCGCCAGCCGTAGTCACTGATCGGGCGGTACTGCAGCAGCCACAGCTGGCGGCCATCCCAGGCCCACTCGACATCGCCCGGCACGTAATGGAAAACGCGCAGCACGCCTTGCATGAAGTCCCAGAGCAGTTCTTGTGTCAAACCGTGGGATGGAGTGAAGCTGCCGCGGTTCCAGGCATCGCCGAGGCGGGAAATGATCGCTCGCTCCGGGCTTGCCTGACCGTCAGCCAGCGACTCCAGATGCCCTTCGACCCACTCCAGCTCGACCGACAGGTGACGCGCAAACGCGATGCCGGAAAGCACCGGCGTGATGAACCGCTGCACCACGACTTCTTCGACGCCAGCGCCGTGCAGTTCTGCGATACGTGCAGGTACGTTTTGGCTGGGCTCGCGAAGGAAAGTGGTGCTCAGGCCAGCGTTGGCCGCATCGGCCTGATCCTCGCCGAAGCTGGACGAGCGCACCGCCCAGATAGCCTCCGGCTGGCTGGCCAGAAACGCGGGCAAGGCCGAGTCATCGCCCTGCACCAACGACAGTGCTGCGGGCACCGGTTGCCCGGCGATGGTTGCCAGACGCAGGCGGCCACCTTTGGTGTGTGCGACGAAGCCGCGCTCGCCCGACTCCAGCCACTGCGCAAACTCGGCCGGCGAGTCAATCCACGGGTAATGACCCCAACCCGGTTTCAGGCTGATGGTCAGGTCGGCACGCGCCAGAATGGCAGACCACGCTGCCGCCTGCTCGATACCCAGCACGTTGTCCTGATCGCCCCAGACCAGCTCTATCGGGTCTTGCACCCATTCCAGAAGCGGCAGCGCAGTGTCGGCGCGCACCAAGTCCCAATAGGGTACAAAGGCGCGGCAGCGGGCGTAACCGGCCCCCATGCGCTGGTAGTGCGCCGCAGGCCAGGCTTGCTTGGAGAACTTGTGAGCAAACAGCCTGGGCTTGTTGGCCAGCAGCCAGTGAATGGTCTTGCGAATGGGCAGCGGCGACATCAGCGCAGGCAAGCGCCGCCGCCACAGAAAAGCTCCCACCGGCGCCAGCAGCACGCTTCTGCAGAAGTGTCCGGGCTGGCGCTGCAAGGCATGCATGACCAGCAATGCATTGACGCCCACGGCGACGATGGCACTGCCCCTGACCGTCGCTGCCAATAGCGCATCGGCGTAGGCGGCGAGGTCTTCGCACGGTGGCTGGGGATTGTTGCCGAAGCCTGGCAGTTCCAGCGGCACGACCTGATGCTGCTGAAAATGCGGCAGCACATCATCCCACCATTCGGCACTGCTGCCGTTGCCCGCCAGCAGGTACAGAAGGGGCAAGTCAGACATCACGGGGCTCCTTCAACGCGCTGGCAGCAGAAGTACGGCGATCATGGCGATACAGCCAGAATAACGGCGGCAGTAATGCCAGCAGCGCCGCCAGATCAAGCCACACATGCGACCAGACGCCCCCACGCACGGAAATCGCTATGTCCTGAGGCGCCCAGAGCAGCAGGCCTGCGATCAGCCAGCCCCAAGGCATGGCGCTTTTCAGACGATTGCCCAAATGCACAAGCGCCAGCATGTATACGGAATAGGTTTGCAAGGTGGCGCCAAACAGCGCCATCCACCAGACCTGTTGCGCACGCGCAGCGGCAGGAACGGCGTCGGTCCAGAAAGCCTGCTCAAGCGTAGTCAGGTAGCCGTCGAGCAAGCCGGAAAAACCTGCCCAGGTAAACACGATACTGCCCAGCACGTGCGCGACTGCGACGGCATACAGCCAGATCACCAGCGTGCGGCGCAGCGTGGTAGAAGGGAGCGGCATTGCAGGTCCTTGGTTCGTCCTTGTGAGGTGGCGAGTGTAGCGATTTCCAGGTGGGCTTAATACGAGCGTGGCTCGGCCTTGCTCAGGTCCAGCAGCGTTGAGCAGTTGTTATTTTTGTCAGTAGACAGCTTTTCCGCTGCGACCTAGTTTATCCATTCAATGAATGGTCAAAAACCGTAGGTAAGGAGATGGTGATCATGGACGATACAATGGAACTTGTGAAACAAGTGCTTCTCGCGCAGTTCGACATAGAAACGGCAGACATAAAACCGACATCTAATATAGCCGAGGATTTCAACGGGAGTAGTTTAGATGCTATCGAATTCATTATGGCTCTAGAAGTAGAATTTGAAATCGATATCCCGGATGAAGAAGTTGAAAAATTTAAAACGGTACAAAACATCGTCGACTATGTCTCAAAAAACATAAAATAGAGACGACCAGACTCGCAGTGCAAAAAAACCGCTTAGCACTCGACGGCAGGCGCAGGCCATCTGCCTCCAGTCAAAACTACCAGTAGCCGGCCCCCTGCTTTTCCCTTCAATGTACGGCTCCGCTCGTCAGGCCATCTGTCGGGCGAGCCCTGCCCCGCGGTCGATGTGCATCTGTCCTCTACGACAGCCGATTCCATCACCCTGTCAGTACGGCCCTATTGCCACAATAATCACTATGATTCAGTGCATCGCCAGACGCTTGCCCTGATCAGAGCGTTGATGCTGAACATGTCCTGAGCGGCACGCATAGGCAAAATTCATCGCCCACCGGCTAACCTGAACCCGTCAGCAGCCGATTAAAAGACCTCGGCCTTTTTTACGGCCCCTGCCTTTTACTCTTACGGATTCAACCATGAGCTTTCTATCTCGTTTTCGGGCCGGCACTTCGCGGACCGGAGGCGTACTCAGTGTCATTACGTCCGCGCGGGAATTGAACGACACGCTGTCGGCGTTAAGTTTTGACCCGGTCTACCTGACAGGCTTCGTTTCACCTCACGTCGACTTCGGTCAGGTTGCCCAGTCTGTCGCGGCACGCTTTCCCAACGCCAAGATCAGCCTGTGCACAACATCCGGCGAACTGTGCTCCAGCAATGATTCGCTGTATTGCGCGGCGGGTAATCAGTGGGACCGGATCGTGCTGGCGCTGTTCGACTCAAGCGTTATCCAGAGTGCCGAGGTGGTGCATATTCCCCTGCACAGCGAAGATATTCGCGGCGCGGGCAAGCGACTGTCCATGCGTGAGCGCATTGCGCGGCTGACCGACTCGATCAAGCGCACTCAGGTCAGCACGCCTATCGACCACAGGGATACGCTGGCCGACGTCACCTTTGACGGGCTTTCGGCATCGGAGTCGTTTTTCATGGAAGCGCTCTACGAGTCAGGGCGTTTCCCATGCCTGTTCGTGGGTGGCTCTGCAGGCGGCAAAAGCGACTTCAAGAAGACGCTGATTCACGACGGTAAACGCAGCTACGAGAACCATGCTCAGGTGGTGTTTCTAAAGAGCGCAAAGAATGTGCGCTTTGGCGTCTTCAAGAGCCAGAACTTCGAGCCAACGCCACTGAGCCTGAGTGTCCTGACCGCCTCGCTGGAAGAGCGCTATATCAGCCAGGTGGTCAATTCCAGAGGCGAGATTGCCACGATGGTTGCAGCGCTGTGTGATGCGCTGAAGTGCGAGCGGCATGAGCTGGAAGGCAAGCTGGCGCAATATTCGTTCGCCATTCGGGTGGGCGAGGAACTGTTCGTACGCTCCATTGCGCGCATCGATTATGAAAGCGAGCGGGTTCATCTGTTCTGCGACGTGGCACCCGGCGAAGAACTGGTGATGGTCAAACGGACGTCGATGATCGACACCACGCGCAAGGACTTCGCGCGCTTTCTACAGGGCAAGTCCGGCAAGCCGTTGCTCGGCCTGTTGAGCGACTGCATTCTGCGTCGTCTGAACAACGGCAGTGAATTGGGCCGCATGAATGATGTGTTCGGCGAGACGCCAGTAGTGGGCTTCTCGACCTTCGGTGAGATTCTGGGTTTGAACCTCAACCAGACCCTCACCGCGTGTTCTTTTTCAAGGTGCCGGAAGGTCAGCCGTTCCGCGACGACTACATCGATAACTTCATCGCCTATTACGGCGAGTTCAAGGCGTTCTTTCTGCGTCGGCAGATCAAGAAGCTGGCCGGTTTGAGCCATGTGGTGGTCAAGCAGATCGACCAGTTCAAGCAGCGTAACTTTGTGCAAACCATTGACCCGAGTGGTCTGGACGAGCAGATCCGCCCAGTGTTCGGCGGCCTGAGCGATTTGGGCGATGTACTGGTCAAGGCTCATCAGGATCAGGAAGAAATCGCCGATCAGTTGCGCCACTACTCAGGCGAGCTGCATGTTTCGATGGATGAACTGTCCCAGACCATCACGCAGCAGGAAACGGTCATCGACAAGGCGGGTAATACCGTCAAGAGCCTGGTCAGCCAGGCCGACGAGGTCGTGCTTGGCTCTCGGGAGCTGGCCAAGTCCAGCCTGCGCATCCAGTCAGTCGTGCAGATGATTCAGCAGATCGCCGGGCAGACCAATCTGTTGGCGCTGAACGCCGCCATCGAGGCAGCGCGGGCCGGCGAAATGGGCCGTGGCTTTGCAGTGGTCGCCGATGAAGTGCGTCAGCTGGCGCAGAAAACCACGCAAAACGCGAATGACATCGGCACGGATATCGAGCGTCTGGCCGAGGAGATTCGCAAGGTTGCGCAGCATATCGAAGAGCAATCCCTGGAAGTCGGCACGCTCACCAGCCTGCTGGCGGAGCTGGAAGGCTCCAGCGACATGACCGCGGGCACCTCGCAACGTACCCGGCAACTGGCGGATACCCTGCGCGGGCTCACTCGATAGCAGTGCCTCTGCTGTCAGGACGGTACATTGCCCGTCCTGACAGCAGGCCGTGTTGCAGGCAGCTTACTGGTTGCCCAGCACGCCGACCTTGCCCATCACGTTGCTCATGAATTGCTGCACGGTCATTTTCTGGCCATTGAAGTCGACCATCTGGTCGGCATAACGCAGGTCGGAAACGATGTTGTCACCATCGACCTTGGCCAGTTGCATCATCTCGGCCATGGCACTGGCCATGTCGCCAGCGGCCTTGGCCTGCTCGGCGATGACCTTGAGGTCGGTCTGGCCTTCACGAATGGCTTGCTGGGTAGCAAGATCGCGAATCATCGGCTTGGACAGGACAACCTTTGCGTTGACTTCGCCCAGACTTTTCAAGAGCAGCGAATCGGAAGGCTGATCGAGCGGGCCTGGATCGGCCAGGTCCACCGCGATGCGCATGTGGCTTTCGCCGTTGCTGGTCTTGAGCGAGAGTTTTTCCAGTTCGATATGCGGCTTGGCGATCAGCAGCTTTTTCATCTGGGTGTTCATCAGCTCTTGATCAGCCGGGTTCAGCTCAAGACGAAACGGACGTTTCTCCAGCGCGGCCTGCTGCTGTTGAGGCAGGATTTTATCCTGATACAACTGATACAGCGCCTGCGTGGCCACCACATCGAAGTTGGCTATTTTGAAGCCCATGTGCGCTGAGCCAACGTCCTTGCCTGCGTAGGAAATCATGCCGGCATCGTAGTTGATCTGGGCAGCCAGGTTACCGGCATCTTCCTGCGCCAGGTTGGTGTTGGTGAAGTCCTTGATCTGCACCGGCGGCTTGCCCACCACCTGAAAACCCGCACTCTGGATTTTCATGTTGGTGTGGCCCAGATAGAAACCGGACTGGCCTTTGGTGCCGCCCGTGTCAAAGGTCATGCCTTTGACGTCGATGCTGACCGGGCCGTCAGGCGACGCGACGTTGAGCTGCAGGTTTTCCATGTTGCCGGCCAGGCTGAATTTTTCGGCGTCGGCGGACGACTCTGCATTCAGGTCGAGCCCGGAAAACCTGAACGTACCGTCTACGTCGGTCATTTCCAGCGGGGCCATCTGCAGCGTGCCTTTGGTGGCGCGGTCATAGCCGATGCTGGCTTGCCCCTTGAGCGGTGGAACGTCCTTGCTCATGGCGAACCACTTTTCGGCGCTGGGGCTTTTCTCCATCTGGAAATTGCTCAGGGCCATGACGGGCAGCAGGTTCAGGGTCTTGAGGCGCGACAACGGAATGGGCCCGTGCTCGATCTGGTCGACAAACAGGAACTGGCCGCCCTGGGTGCTATCGGACAGGTTCTGGATGTCCACGCGATAGTGCGCCGTGCTGCTGAAGAAGTGCTTTTCCAGCGAGAGCATTTCCAGTTTGACGCTGGTGTCGGTGCCCTTGAACGACTTCGCGAGTTCCTGGTTGGCCTTGCTGATGGAGTCGGTCAGCGCGCCTTCCAGTTGATTGCCCGTGTACCAGGCGCCCGCCGTAACCAGTGCGCCCGCTACGACGATGACGCCAATCGCTATACCTGCTGATTTATTCATAGTGACGTGAAGATATCCGTTCTGATGATGGGAAAGTCGTACCGGGACTGGCAGCACAGTTGAAAACCGCGAAAGATTATCAGAAACACAGGGTAGCCACGGTATTCACGGAAACGTTAGGCTGAAACGAATTTGAGAACGGGATGTGATCACATGAGCGAGCAACACACCGAACGAGGCCCGATCAAGGCCGTCATTTTCGACATGGATGGCCTGTTGCTGGACACCGAGGGGGTTTATACCGAAGTCACCCACTTGATCGCCAGCCGCCACGGGCGCACCTTCGACTGGTCCATCAAACAGCACACCATCGGCCGCGGTGCCCGGGATTTCTCGGATTACGTGATCAAGGCGCTTGAATTGCCGATGTCGATCGACGAGTTTCTCGAAACCCGTGAACCGATGCTTGAAGAGCGTTTCCCCAAAGCGCCGGCAATGCCCGGAGCCGAGGCGCTGGTCCGGCATCTGGCAGCCCACAATATTCCCATCGCCGTGGGCACCAGCTCGTCGGTGCATTACTTCGAGGCCAAGACAACGCTGCACCGCGCGTGGTTCGAGCTGTTCGATACCGTCGTGACCGCAGACGACCCGGAAGTCGGCGCTGCCAAACCGGCCCCGGACATCTTTCTCGTCGCCGCCCGCCGCCTTGGCGTCTCGCCGAGTGATTGCCTGGTCTTCGAAGACTCGCCGTTCGGCGTGACGGCCGCCAAGGCTGCGGGCATGTACGCTGTTGCCGTACCGGACTCGCACATGCCGGTCGAGCAATACGAGCATGCAGACCTGCTGCTTGCCTCGCTGGCCGACTTCCCGCTCAAGGCGTGGGGGCTGCCTGAACTCGTCTGAATGACATGGAGATGTTGAGCATGAATTATCGAATCCTCGGCCAGTCCGGCCTCAAGGTTTCCACCCTGACACTCGGCTCGATGATGTTCGGCGAGCAGACCGGTGCCGAAGAGTCCCTGCGCATCATCGACAAGGCCAGGGATCAGGGCATCAATTTCATCGACACGGCGGATGTCTACAACGGTGGGCGCTCGGAAGAAATCGTCGGCCGGGCCATCGCCGCCCAGCGCAGCGACTGGGTGCTGGCCACCAAGGTCGCCATCGGGCCAGCCGACGGCGTGCCCAATCGCGCCGGTCTGAACCGCAAGCACCTCTTCAATGCCATCGAGAACAGCCTGCGGCGTCTGGACACCGACTATGTGGATATCTATTACCTGCACAAGGAGGATCAGGACACACCACTTGAAGTGACCGTCTCGGCCATTGGCGATCTGATCCGTCAGGGCAAGATCCGCTACTGGGGTGTGTCGAACTTTCGCGGCTGGCGAATCGCTGAAATCGTCAACGTCGCGCAGCGCCTGGGCGTAGACAAGCCGGTCATCAGCCAGCCGCTGTACAACATCGTCAACCGTCAGGCCGAAGTCGAGCAGATCACCGCAGCGGCGTATCACGGCTTGGGTGTGGTGCCTTTCAGCCCGCTCGCACGCGGGGTACTCAGCGGTAAATACGCCCCGGACATCGCCCCCGACAGCGAAAGCCGGGCCGGGCGTCAGGACAAGCGGCTGCTGGAAACCGAATGGCGCGTGGAATCGCTGCGTATTGCGCAGCGAATTCAAGAGTACGTGCAGGACAAGGGTGTAGGTATTGTCGAGTTCGCCATTGCCTGGGTGCTCAACAACCGGGCCGTGACATCGGCAATCGTTGGCCCAAGGACCGAACAGCAGTGGGACGGTTACACCAAGGCACTAACGGTTGATATTACCGCCGAGGACGAGGCATTTATCGATTCGCTGGTAACACCTGGGCATGCGTCGACGCCTGGTTTCAATGACGTTCAGCACTTTGTGTCTGGCCGCCTGACTCGCTGAGGCAGTACCGCCTGCGGCCTTATGCCGCGAACGCCATTCTAGTGCGCTCTGAAACGCCCGTTTCAGAGCGTTATGTCATGAAAGCATAACGTGAAATTCCTGTTATCTACGAATGCCCGTTCGGTACACAGAGCGAATGAGCGCTAAGATAGGCGCGTACTCATTGAGGCTCGCAGAGCTGAACCGCAACCCGGCGCTTGCAGCAAAACATGATGATGCTTCTATTTTCGCGACTTACTGGCAAGTCTTGGCTAGTCTGTCGGCAATCCAGCGATTAATTGGACTTTATCCAGCCAAGGTTGATGAAGAAGTAGACCGATGCGCAAATCAGATAGAGAAGCCTTTCTAAGCTCCGTACTGGGCAACGAGCAGCCTCCGGCGCACCTTGCCAGAACCGTGATTGAAGAAAAGCTGCGAAATGCCATTATCGATGGCAGTCTTCCCAGTGGCACGGCTCTGCGCCAACAGGAGCTGGCCACACTGTTTGGCGTCAGCCGCATGCCTGTGCGCGAAGCACTGCGCCAGCTCGAGGCACAGTCGCTGCTGCGGGTCGAAACGCACAAGGGCGCAGTAGTCGCACCGTTGATTACCGAAGACGCAGTGGACGCTTATGCCTTGCGGATCCTCCTGGAGTCCGAGGCGTTGCGCTTGTCCATCCCGTTGCTGGACGCGGACGATCTGGCAGCGGCTGCAGGCTATATCGAGCAGCTTGAAGTCGAGACGGACTTTGGCCAGATCGGCAGGCTCAACCGGATGTTCCACTTGTCGTTGTATGCCAAGACTCACAACAAGCGCCTGATGCGTCTGGTTGAAGAAGGCCTGAACGAAGAAGAGCGCTTCTTGCGTTTCAATCTTTCCGCCATGGGGCTGGGCAAGCTTTCTCAGGATGACCATTGGCAGCTGCTGCGGCTCGCCGAACAGAAAGCAGTCGAGCCGTGTGTCGAAGCGCTGCAGTATCACCTAAACCGGGGTGTGCAGGCCGTCACCCAGTACCTGAACAGCAATAAGGCCATCAACGCCAAGCCAGCCCGTACAGCAAAGAAAACCCCCGCCTGAATCATTGAGACGGCTTATCCACAAGGCGATGACATGACGCCTGCGGATTAGCCGCTCGTACTTCCCCCGTGCTTTCCCAACCTATCTTCAACACCGGTCAGGCCTGACGCCTGGCCTGGCGTTTTTATAGCTATTTTCCTGATCTGCCGGGTGGCCCGACACAGGAATCAGGCAAACTCGACCGTAGCGCAGAGGAAACCAGCCTGAGGAGGTTCCTTGGCTACGGCTGAACTGTCCACGCAGGACCGGAGCAGTTCTGTGTTCATTTGAACCCAATGGACAAGGAGTTGTTAAACGGGGCAAACGACATTGGAAGTCATTTCCAACATCGCCCATTAAAAACCCAACCACCTGATTATTCAGCATAACGGCAACGCTGAGTGAGGCATTCACTCATTATTGATAATTCTGACTCAATCAGTCGGAAGGGTTGCCTGCGTCCCTATAAAACATATTCCACGTGTTTTATATGGCAACTTACGCACCGTAAAAGCAACAACTTAAATATTATTAAAAAAGAATTGCGCACTGTATTAAATTTGTTTTAAGTTTTCTTCGCCGTCAGCGTAATTGACGGCACCCGGACTCAAAGCCGCAAATCATAAGGGCTTCAGCCCGGCTGATTGAACTTGTGCAAGCGTTTTAATGGACATAACCGACGTGCAGTTGCGGCAAATTATTGCCTCTGCCTTCAGGCCTTTGTTCGCCTTGCACTCAGGTCTTTCATTCTATTTATCCGGCACGGGCAACACGTTAAAACTTCGAATAACTGTACTGCCACCTACCGCTACCATGACCACAGGGACATCACCATGCATTGTGAGAAAACGCTGCTCGACCAAAAGAAAGTTGAACTTAGCCGTCACCCGATCTTTGCCGAAATCACGACGCTGGGCGTATTGCGACGCTTTATGGAAACCCATGTATTCGCCGTCTGGGATTTCATGTCTCTGACCAAACGTCTGCAACAGGAACTGACCTGCACGCAACTGCCGTGGCTGCCACCGACCGATGCCTGCGCCGCCCGCCTGATCAACGAGATCGTGCTGGGGGAAGAGTCCGATGACCGATTGGATGCAGGTCATTACAGCCATTTCGAGCTGTACCTGGACGCCATGCGCGAGATTGGCGCGAGCACGTTACAGATCGAGCGTTTCATTGAACTGCAGCAGCAGGGCCTGCATTACACAACGGCCCTGCAACGGGTCAACGCAGGTCAGGCCGCATCGGCATTCGTGACGCACACCCTCGACACTGCCCTTCATGCCCCCGCACACAGCGTTGCTGCGGCGTTTCTGCACGGGCGCGAAAGCGTCATCCCACAGATGTTCCAGAGCATCCTCGACGACTGGGGCATCACCGTCGAACAGGCACCCACCTTCCGTTACTACCTGGAGCGCCACATCGAAGTGGACTCCGAGGACCACGGCCCGGCAGCGGAGCAGTTGCTGGCCCGCCTGATTGCTGGCGACGCGCAGCGTGAACGAGAGGTGTATCAGGCGGCTATCGCAGCGGTGGAAAGCAGGGTCCGGCTATGGGACACGCTGCGCATGAGCATGCGCGCGCCATTGATGCAGGCCAGTGCGTAAGAGCCGCTCGCAACCCCTGAAGCCTTTACAAGGAAGACATCATGAAAGCAGAAGACTACACGTCGTTCATCGATGCGTGGGAAGGCCGCGCCGCCATCCGTACCCGTCCACGCAGAATGGTCGAGAACGATGAAAAACTGATCTACCCCCTCAGCCGTCAGCCGCTGGTGCTCAGTGACACGTTCACCCGCGAGTGCGCGCATTTACGCGATTACGCACTGGTGCAGAGCCTCTATAAGTTCATCAACGATGTGGTGATCTTTGAAACCGAGATCGTCGACAAGACCGCACGCAGTATTGCCAAGGACAACTTCACGATTCGCTTCCCGTTTGCCTGCCGCTACGACGCGATGACGGTGGTGGTCGACGAGGACTATCACGCGCTGGTGGCGATGGATTTCATGCAGCAGACCATCGCGCTGACGGGCATCGAGCCTATCCAGCTGCCTGCCGAAATCGAACTCAGCCGGGCCATACCCGCCGCGCTGGCTCTGGCCCCGGAGCATCTGCGCAGTGCAGTTGAGCTGATCTGCGTGGCTATCGCGGAAAACACCGTGACCAATGACGTAGCGGCCTTCGCCAAGGACGACTCGGTCAAGCAATCGATCAAGGGACTGATGGCTGACCATCTGCTGGACGAGGGACGTCATTCGGGATTCTGGGCGCGGCTGGTACGAATCTACTGGCACACCGCAGATGAGCAGGATCGGGAATCCATCGCGCGCATCCTGCCGGTGTTTATCGCTCAGTATTTGACCAATGACATACAGAACGGCTTCGATTTCACCCTGATCGAGCACTTGCAGGTGCCGGACACCATCAAGCAGGCGCTCAAGGATGAAACCAGGGCCGTGAGTTTCCCAGTCAACCGCCACCACCCACTGGTCGCCAATATCATGCGCTTCTTCAAGAGCAGCTCGATGCTGGACGATCCCTGTGTACAGCGTGCGCTGGCGGACTACCTGCCGGCTCGGGGGACGCTGCAATGAAGCGCCTGGAGATTGTGCTCATAGGTCACAGCCTGACCCTGAGCGATCTGAATGCCGAGCTGCTGGACCACGGGCATGGCGTGCGGCACCTGTCTGACCAGCAGGCACTGTATGCGTTGACGGTGCCTGATGGTTGCGTCCTGATCGAGGACGGCAGTCTGGACCTTCGCGGGGTACGAGGCCACGGCACTCACCTGGGCCTGCGGGTCGGCTTCAGCGCGGCGCTCGCGCACGGTCTGCCTCGCCTGGAGCTGCTCTGCTGGCATGGGCCGGCCAATGCTCGACGCCTGATAGCTCATGAGTGGCTGCCGGCCGAGGAGTCAGGCAACGGCCGCGTACTGCGTGATGTGGCTGTAGCAGGCATGGTGGGGATGGTGGCATTGCAGGTCAGCCGACTGTCCAGGGACGATGATTATTTCAACAGTCTGCCTACTGCAACACCCGCTCAGAGTGACCGGCAGGATGGTTTGCAGGCGATTGATCATTTGCTCTTCGAGCATCGTCTGAATCAGACAGAACAATCCCACCTGCTGAAGCGGGCTGAAACCTCGATCACCGAGCGGCTGGAACAGGCGCTGCTGATGTTTGCCGAACGTCCGGCACTGTCCGTTCGCAATCAGACGCTCAGCTATCGAGAACTGCATGCGCACAGCATCGCGATTCAGCGCCTGTTGCTGCCTTTGCTGGCGTCTGCGAAAGCCGACACGCCTCCGGTGATCGGCATCTGCCTGCCCAAGTCACCCGAGTTGTATGCGGGCATTCTGGCGATTCTGGGCTGCGGTGCGGTTTATCTGCCGCTTGATCCCGGCCAGCCTTTGCAGCGTCAGCAGTACATTCTGGAAAACTCGGGAGCGATGCTGTTACTTCACGACGGCTCGCACCCATTGGCCGCTGCGGAGTTTCCGGCACTGGATATTGCTGCGGTGCCTATGGGGAATGCCGTTTCAGCCCGCATGCGCGTTCATGCCGCGCAGAACGCGCCCTGCATGGCGCTGTACACGTCAGGCACCACCGGGCAGCCGAAAGGCGTACTGCTCAGCCAGCACAACCTCAGCCATTTCACTGCCTGGTACGCCGAGTATGTGAGCCTGCGCGAGCAGAGCCGGGTGCTGCAGTTTTCTACGTTGAGCTTTGATTCGTCGATCATCGACATTTTTCCCACCTGGCTCAATGGCGCCGAACTGGTGGTGCCTGATGAAGATCAGCGGCGCGATCCCTTGCAACTGGTCAGCGTCCTGCAACAAGGCATCACTCACGCGTTTCTGCCACCGGCACTGTTGAGCATTCTGCCGCTGGATCAGCCTCTGGGACTGGAGCATGTCATGACCGGGGGTGATGTCTGTGAGCCGCATGTGATTGCACAGCTCACTAGGCAGTGTCATTTCCACAACCTGTATGGCCCCACCGAAGCCACCGTGTTGATCACGGCCTGTGAGTTCGCGCCGTCCAGCAGCAATCGGCATCTGGGACGACCGATTGCCAACAGCCAGGTATGGATTCTCGACGAGCAATTGCAGCCCGTAGCGGAGCAAACGCAGGGTGAGCTGTATATCGTCGGTCCTGGTGTTTGCCTGGGCTATGTAAACAATCCCCCGCTTACCGCCGAGCGCTATGTGTGGTTGACCAGGCCGGACGGACAGCAACTGCGGGCCTATCGCACCGGCGATATCGCCAAGTGGACGGCTGATGGCATCGTACTGAGCGGACGCCGCGATAACCAGGTGAAGATTCGCGGCTTTCGGGTCGAGCCGGAAGAGATCGAGCATTGTTTGCGCGACAGCGGGCTGTATCGACAAGTGGCTGTGGTGATCGACGAGCAGCGACGCATTCTGGCGTTTCTCGCTCAACCGTATCTAGAGCATGACGAACAAGCGTTGAGAGCGCATGTGCAACGTCTGCTGCCTGACTACATGCACCCTGCTGTGTACACGACGCTGCCCAGTCTGCCGTTTGCCAGCAACGGCAAAGTCGATCGCAAAGCACTTCTGGAAATACCGCTGAGCTTCAGCGGGCAACGCACTGGTCGTCTGCCGCAGACCGAGCAGGAGCAAGCGCTACTGGCGTTATGGGCCGAACTGCTGGAACTGCCGTCAGAAGATATCTCTACGGACGAAAGCTTTTTCAATCTGGGCGGTCATTCGATTCTGCTGTCACGTCTGTTGCTGGGGGTTCGTGAGCGGTTTGGGCGCAGCATTCCAATCAACCGTTTTATAGAAGCACCTACCGTCCTGACACTGGCCAGCCTGATCGACAGCGATGGTGCTTCGGCTTACACCATCAGTGCGCAGGCACTGTTGGATGCCGATGCGAATAACCCGCTGGCGACTTTGCCCATCAGCCAGTTGGGTGATGTTCACAAGGTAATTGTCACCGGTGCCAACGGTTTTCTCGGTGTGCATATCGTTGAAGCGCTGTTGAACTGGGGGGCGACAGAGATCGCCTGCCTGGTTCGTGAAGCTGCGGGGCAAAGCGCACAACAGCGTTTCGAGCATTCACTGCGGGAAAACCGTCTGGATCATCTGGACCTGAGTCGCGTGAAGGTCTACGCCGCTGACGTGACCAGGCCCAGGCTGGGTCTCAGTGAAGCGGTATATGAACGACTGGATAGCGAGTTCGGTGCGCTGGTGCATAACGCTGCCAATGTGAACCATGTTCAGGACTATGAAACCCTCGTCAAAGACAATGTTGCGCCGGTCTTTGAATGCCTGAAGCTGTGTGAGGGGCGCAGCAAAAAGATCTTCAACTTCGTCTCGACCCTTTCCGCCTGTAGTGCAGTCGATGCTGCCGGCAATGTGCTTGAACAGCCCGCTGCCGCTACCCCGCCGATCTACATCAAGAACGGTTACAACCTGTCCAAATGGGTAGCTGAGCGTGTTCTGCAGCGCGCGCGCGAGCAAGGTGCCTGGGTGAACATCTATCGGCCCGGCAACATAGCGTTCAACAGCGTCACCGGCGTATGCCAGCCGCAAAAAAACCGCCTGATGCTAATGCTCAAAGGCTCGCTGCAACTGGGTCAGGTTCCGGCGTTCGCTATCAACTTCGACCTGATGCCGGTGGACTTCCTGGCACGCTTCATCGGCTTCCATGCCAGTCGCTATCAACCGGAACACGCTGTGTTCAACCTGCATAACCCCGAGCCCTTGAGCTGGAATAACTATGTGGAAGCCTTCCGCGGGGCAGGCCGTCAGTTCGAGTTGGTCAGCGTTGAGCAATGGCAGGCCCAACTCAGCCGTGTCGACAGCCAGAACGCTTTATTTGGCGTGCTGGGTTTCTATCTCGACGGGTTTGAAGAAGACATCGGCGACATCTCGATGATCGAGTACCGCAACACCCTCAGCGGTATTCACCGTATGGGCGGGCATTACCCGCAGAAAACCCCTGAGCTGCTGCGCAAGGGCTGCGATTACCTGAAAGAAATCGGCTTCATCTGAATTGATACCCCACTGACGTAAATGGAGAAACACATGAGCACACTTCACAGTAATCTGAAGCCCGACACCCTTATCCAGAACCCGGTGTCGTGCCGAGTGGCTTCAGCCGTGGAAGTACCCGGTAATGCAGCCAGCGTATGGGCTGTGGTCGGGAATTTTGGTGGTTTCCAAGCCTTCATACCCGCGCTGGACAGTATTGAGGTCACAGGGGAAGGTAAGGGCTCGGTTCGAAGGAAACTGTTCAAGGACGGCAACGTGGCCATCGAACAACTGAACTCCCGGGATGATCAGGCGCTGTACATGACCTGGTCACTGATCCACACCAGTTTACCGGTGAGTAACCTATGGGCGGCAATGACTGTTGAAGCTACCGGGGACGATGCGTGTGTCGCTCGTTGGACGATCGTTGCCGACCCTGTTCAGGGAGGCCCTGAAGGGGATGCATTTGAAGCGTTTCTTCAGGGGTTTGCTGACGGTGCGATGAGTAACGTACGCAGCCTTTTTGGCTGACTCATGCACTATCCAGCCCGCTCAGCGCGAAAGCCTGCGCGGGCTTTTTTGGGGCTCCATAAAGACAAAACCCCTCATCGCAAACGCAATGAGGGGTTTCGGAATTCAATCTTGACGATGACCTACTCTCACATGGGGAAACCCCACACTACCATCGGCGATACATCGTTTCACTGCTGAGTTCGGGATGGGATCAGGTGGTTCCAATGTTCTATGGTCGTCAAGAAATTCTGTTGCCGATCCGTTAACAGGTAACGTCTCAGCGAATTTTGATGCTTCTACTTAAACAAAAACCCTCAACGCGTAAGCGATGAGGGTTTCTGGAATTTAATCTTGACG